>JACQDO010000156.1 GCA_016201085.1 Hyphomicrobiales bacterium
AGGACGGGCGGAAGGCCCGTATCAAGTCCAACAGGTCGAGCCGGTGGCGCTGGCACGGGTGGCGCAGCAATTAACGGGCAGTTCCATTTGATATGCATCAAGGCTGATTCGGGAGCCTTTGCGGATATTTGACCGCTTAGGCCCCACGACTTTCAAGCAAGCCAGACAACGGAATAACAGCATGGCGAACGCGCTCGCTCCTCAAAAAACCATGACTCTCGGCGAAGGAGGCCTGGCGCTGGTCTTCGTCGCGCTCGCGCTTCTCTCGGTCGTGGTAGCGGCCAAGGCCCACACGCCGGAATATGCGTTCCATGCCTATCTGTTTACGGCGGCCAGCATCGCGTCGGTATTCGCGATCATCAACCGCTATTACGAGCGGCCGGCAGAGCCGGCGCCGCTGACCGTCGACGGCAAGCCCAACTACAATATGGGCCCGGTCAAGTTCGCCACCGTCATCGCCATGTTCTGGGGCATTGCCGGCTTCCTGGTCGGCGTCTATATCGCCAGCGAACTCGCCTTTCCCATCCTCAATTTCGATCTGCCCTGGATCACCTTCGGCCGCCTGCGTCCGCTGCACACTTCGGCGGTGATCTTCGCCTTCGGCGGCAACGTGCTGATCGCCACCTCGTTCTATGTGGTGCAACGCACTTCCCGCGCGCGGCTGGCCGGCGATCTGGCGCCCTGGTTCGTGGTGCTCGGCTACAATTTCTTCATCGTCATTGCCGGCACCGGCTATCTGCTCGGCATCACGCAAGGCAAGGAATACGCCGAGCCGGAATGGTATGCCGATCTCTGGCTGACCGTGGTGTGGGTGACCTACTTCCTGGTGTTCCTCGCCACCATCTTCCGGCGCAGCGAGCCGCACATCTACGTCGCCAACTGGTTCTACCTCGCCTTCATTCTCACCATCGCGGTGCTGCACCTCGGCAATAACGCGTCGGTGCCGGTGTCGCTGTTCTCGCCCAAGTCCTACATCGTCTGGTCGGGCGTGCAGGACGCCATGGTGCAGTGGTGGTACGGCCAGGACGCCATGGTGCAGTGGTGGTACGGCCACAACGCGGTCGGCTTCTTCCTCACCGCCGGCTTCCTGGCGATGATGTATTACTTCATCCCCAAGCGCTGCGATCGGCCAGTCTATTCCTACCGGCTGTCGATCATCCATTTCTGGGCACTGATCTTCCTCTACATCTGGGCCGGCCCGCATCACCTGCACTACACCGCGCTGCCGGACTGGGCGCAGACGCTCGGCATGACCTTCTCCATCATGCTGTGGATGCCGTCGTGGGGCGGCATGATTAACGGCATCATGACGCTGTCGGGCGCCTGGGACAAATTGCGCACCGATCCGGTGCTGCGCATGATGGTGGTGTCGGTCGCCTTCTACGGCATGTCGACCTTCGAAGGTCCGCTGATGTCGGTGAAGATCGTCAATTCACTGAGTCATTACACCGACTGGACCATCGGCCACGTTCATTCCGGCGCGCTCGGCTGGGTCGGCTACATCTCGTTCGGCGCGATCTATTGCCTGGTGCCGTGGCTGTGGAACAAGAAGCTCTATTCGCTCAAGCTGGTGGACTGGCATTTCTGGATCTCGACCATCGGCATTGTGCTCTACATCACCGCGATGTGGGTGTCGGGCATCCTGCAGGGCCTCATGTGGCGCGCCTACACCTCGCTCGGCTTTCTCGAATACTCGTTCGTCGAGACAGTGGTGGCGATGCATTGGTTCTACGTCATCCGCGCGCTCGGCGGCCTGTTGTTCCTCATAGGCGCCCTGCTGATGGCCTGGAATCTCTGGAAAACCGTGTACTCGGCGGAAACCGCCACATCGGCCAGCCCGGCGCTGGCGCCGGCGGAATAGGCGGGGAAGCTCATGTCGCTTTGGCAAAAACACGCCGTCTTCGAGAAGAACTCGATCGTTCTCGTGATCGGCATCCTGATCGTGATCGCGATCGGCGGTTTGGTCGAGATCGTTCCGCTGTTCTATCTCAAGAACACCATCGAGAAGGTCGACGGCGTGCGTCCCTATACGCCGCTCGAACTCGCCGGCCGCAATATCTACGTGCGCGAAGGCTGCTATCTCTGTCATTCGCAGATGATCCGGCCGCTGCGCGACGAGGTCGAGCGCTACGGCCATTACTCGCTCGCCGCCGAGAGCATGTACGACAAGCCGTTCCAGTGGGGCAGCAAGCGTACCGGCCCCGATCTTGCCCGCGTCGGCGCCAAATATTCCGACGACTGGCACCGCGATCACATGCGCCAGCCGACCTCGGTGGTGCCGGGTTCGGTGATGCCGAGCTATTCCTGGCTGGAGCAGACCGATCTCGACTACAAGCATCTCGCGCAGGACCTGAAGGTGCAGGCGCTGCTCGGCATACCCTATAGCGCCGACATGATCGCCAATGTCGCCGCCGACGTCGAAGCGCAAGCCACCACCGACAGCCCGGGCGCCGCCGATCTCGTCAAGCGCTATCCAAAGGCGCAGGCGCGCGACTTCGACGGCAATCCGGCCCGCATCACCGAAGCCGACGCGCTGATCGCCTATCTGCAGCTGCTCGGCACGCAGGTGGATTTCAAGCTGTACGACGACAAAGCCAACATCCGGTGATCTGAGATGGACGCAACCTATCGAGCCGCGGCCGAGTTCGCCCAGACCTGGGGGCTGGTTTATTTCGTCGCGATCTTCGTGGCTGTGCTGCTCTATGCGCTGTGGCCCTCGCGCAAGCAGCGATTCGATGAAGCGGCGCGTATTCCGCTGCGGGAGGATTGACCGGTGGCTGAC
>JACQDO010000157.1 GCA_016201085.1 Hyphomicrobiales bacterium
GCGATCCTCAAGCAGCGCATCAACGGCCACGAAGTCGCCGACGAAGCCTGAATAGGATTCCGTAACCGCGTTTAATTCCAGCACGGAGTGAGCTCGCTTTGGATAACAAGGCGCCGGAAGCATTTCGCACCATCAGTGAAGTGGCGGACGAACTCGATCTGCCGCAACACGTGTTGCGTTTCTGGGAAAGCCGTTTCCGCGAAATCAAGCCGATGAAGCGCGGCGGTGGGCGGCGTTATTATCGGCCCGACGATGTGGATCTGTTACGCGGCATCCGCCATCTGCTGTACGGCGAGGGCTACACCATTCGCGGCGTGCAGCGCATTCTGCGCGAGCAGGGCGCCAAATTCGTCACCGTGGTCTGGCAGGAAGGCGCGCCGCAGCCGCCGCACGGCGCGAGCGATGACGAGGATTTGGTCGAAGACAATATCGCCACGGAAGTTGCGCCGGACGAAGAAAACCGTGGACTGCGCGGACGGCTCACATCCTTGCTCGGCCGCGATCTCGGTGAGCGTCACGACAATGATCGCCAGGAGCCGTCGCTGCACAGCGCGCCGGTGCCGCGCATCGAGCCGGTCGACCGTGCGATTCACACGCCGAGTGAGCCGGAGCCGCCGCCGCCGGAGCCCGCGCTGCCGCCGCCACCTCCGGCGCCGATGAGCGTCAGCACCGCGCTCGCGCGCGAGGATGTACGCAAGCTGCACGCCGTGCTGCACGAGCTGGTCGAATGCCGCAAGCTGATCGAGGCTGCAGCGGTACGCGCGGAGTAATCCATCAGTCAATAATCATACGCGATTGAACCTATTGGGCGTGGCGGCGAACTAATCGCCATGTAGAATGGAAATACCGGCTGTACCGGCGGGCAGGGGTTGCGTATGCGGCGGCTAGTGACGGCTGTATTAGTGGCGATGGCGGTGAGCCTTGGCTCGCTTACGCCGGCACTAAGTCAGATTTGCACCTTCGCATGCGCTCCGAATCCGCCGCCTGTCACCGCCGCCAGGCCAATTACACCACTCGGGATATTCGTGCTGGGCTCTATCGGGTGCGCCGCCGCCGCGCCGATTGCGCAGACCGCGATCCTCGGCCGCGAACTGACGATGAACGAAGCCTATCGCACGATGCTCGGCTGCGTGGCGGGTCCCGCCGGCTGGCTGATCGCGGATTGGCTGGCGCCACCGTCACTCGGCTTGCCGACGCCACCGAATCCCACGCCAGGGCCGCGCCAGCCCGGTCAACGCACCGGCGGCCGCAACATCAGTGTCCCGCCCGCCGGCCTGACCGACATCGTGCCCGATGAAATACTGCTTCAGCTCGCGCCCGGTGTTTCGCAACAGGCGTTCGCGCGCAGCGCCGGGCTGCTGCAGATCACGCTGCTGGAAACGCAGACATTTGGCCTCACCGGCCGCACGCTCCAGCGCTGGCGCATCATCGGCGGCCGCTCGGTGACCGCGACGCTGTTCTCGACGAGAAACAATAGGAACATCGCCTTCGCGCAGCCGAATTATCTTTATCGGCTGCATCAAGGCGCGGCACCGGCCGGCAACGATGCCGCCGCCGCGCAATATGTCGTCAACAAGCTGCATCTCACGGAAGCGCACCGCATCAGCAGCGGCGACGACGTACTGGTGGCAATTATCGATTCCAAGATCGACAGCAGCCATGTCGATCTCGCCGGCGTGGTGGTGGATGAATACGACGTGATCGGCACGCCGGGACCGGCGCATTCGCACGGCACCGCCATGGCCGGCGCCATCGCCGCGCACAGCAAGCTGATCGGCGTTGCGCCGAAGGTGAAGCTGCTCGCGGTGCGCGCCTTCTCCGGCGGCAGCGAGAGCGCGCAGGCCACGACCTTCAACGTCATGAAAGGTCTCGACTGGGCTGCTGCCAAGAATGCCCGCATCGTCAATATGAGCTTTGCCGGGCCGAGCGATGCCATGCTGCGCGACATGCTGGGCAAGGCGAATGCGCGAGGCATGGTGCTGATCGCGGCGGTCGGCAATGCCGGACCGAAATCGCCGCCGCTATTCCCGGCGGCCGACGCGCATGTCATCGGCATCACCGCGACCGATGCCGAGGACAAACTGCTGCCGCAGGCCAATCGTGGCACGCAGGTCGCGGTGGCGGCGCCCTGCGTCGAAATCCTGGCGGCGGCGCCCGAGGGCGGCTACCAGGTCACCTCCGGCACTTCGGTGGCCGCCGCGCATGCCAGCGGGGTGGCGGCGCTGCTGCTGGCGCGCGACGCCAAGCTCACGCCGGCGCAGGTGCGCAATACGATGATCCGCTCGGCGCATCCGGTCGCCGGCGCACGGCGCGATTACGGCGCCGGCGTGATCGACGCGCTGGCGGCGGTCAATTCGCTGCGGCGCTAGCGCTAAGGCTTTGTAATAATCAAAGCGTCGGCCGCCACCACGCCCTGACCGCGCGGACGCACGAACAGCGGATTGATATCGAGCTCGGCGATGCGTTCTTCCTGCGCCGCCAGCACCGAGACGCGCGCGATCGCCTCGGCCAAGGCCTCCACATCGAGCGCGCCGCGGCCGCGGAAGGCACCAAACAGCGCAGCCGCGCGCAGCTCACCGATCATGGCGCGCGCCACATCGATGCCGAACGGAGCCACGCGATAGGCCACGTCCTTGAGTGCTTCGGTGGCAATGCCGCCGAGCCCGAAGGCGACCACCGGCCCGAACGAGGGGTCGCGCACCACGCCGATCAGCGTTTCTAGTCCGTCCGTAATTATCTCGGCGACGATGAAGCCGTCGATGGCGGCCTCCGGCCGCTGCCGCTTGAGATTGGCGCGGATGCTGCGGATCGCGGCGGCAATGCCATCGATGCCAGTGATGCCAAGCATGACGCCACCGACCTCGCTCTTGTGCGCGATGTCGCGCGACAGGATTTTCACCGCCACCGGGTATTGCAGATCGAGCGCCGCAGGCTGCTCGCAGTCGGCGGGCAGCACGACTTCGCGCGCCACCGGGATGCCGATCTGCGCCAGCAGCGCTTTGCTGCGTACCTCGTCAAGCGGCCCGCCGCCCGCCGGTAGCGTGATGCGCTTAACATTCGGCGGCGGGGCCGGTGGCGCGGCCGAGCGCACGGCGGAAAATCCGGCGAGCTTTACGGCGGCTTCCGCCACCCGCACCGGCGATTCATAGATCGGCACGTGGCCTTCATCGAGCAAGGCGTAGGCCGCCTCGGCGCGTTTGCGGCTCGGCACCCATGCCAGCATGATCGGCTTGTTGTGTCGCGCGATGGCCTCGCGAATGGCGCGCGCGCTGCGCAGCGCGCCTTCGCCGGGCAGCGAGGCCAGCATGACGGCAAGCTGATCGACCTCGGGGTCGGCGAGCATGGCGTTGATTACGTCGGTGAGCAGCGCGAAGTCATTGAACACCGATGCGGTGACATCGACCGGATTGACAATCGAGCCATAAGACGGAATGGCGGCGCGCAGGACTTTGTTAGTCTCGTCGCCAAATTTCGCCAGTGTCAGACCGCGCGCAATCGCACGGTCGGTGAACAGGATGCCGGCACCGCCGGAAATGCCGACCGAGGCGACGCGCGGTCCGGCCGGCAATATGCCACCGAGAAAAGCGCGGCAGGCATCGGCCAGATCGTCGATGTCGAAGATTTCGATGATGCCGGATTGCCGGAAGGCGGCGCGATAGATGTCGTAGCGCCCGGTCATGCTGCCGGTGTGCGAACTGGCGGCACGCGCACCGTCGGCGCTGTTGCCGGACTTCCACACCAGCAAGGGCTTGCCGGCGGCGAGGGCGCGGCGACCGGCCGCCATCAGGCGGCGGCCGTCGGCGACGCTTTCGATATAGGCGCAGATGATGCGAGTGCCGGGGTCCTCGATCAGCGCCTCGATCACTTCCGGCGTGGTCACATCGGCCTCGTTGCCGGTGGAAATCGCGACGCGAAAGCCGATGCCGCGGGCGCCGCAGCTCATCAGCACCGAGAAGCCGAAGCCGCCGCTCTGCGACACCATCGATACGGAGCCGGCGAGCAACTCCGGCTCCTGGAACACCGAGCCGAAGCCGGCATAAAGCCGCGTGGTGAGATTGAGCAGGCCCTGGCAGTTCGGACCGATCAGGCGGGTGCCGGTCTTGGCCGCTGCTTGGCGCAATTGCGCTTCGAGCGCGGCGCCATCGGCGCCGGTCTCGCGATATCCGGCGCTCAGCACGATGCAGAACGGAATGCCGGCCGCGCCGCAGGCGCGCACCGCCTCGCTCGCGGCCTGTGCCGGCACCGCGATCAGCGCCACGTCGCAAGGCGCGCCGATGTCGGCGACGCTGGCATAGCAGCGCAAGCCGTCAATCTCCCGATATTTCGGATTGACCGGATAGACGGCGCCGCGAAAGCCGAACCGGTTGAGCGCCCGTACCGGTTGGCCGCCGATGCGGGTGAGGTCGGCGGAGGCGCCGACGATCGCGATGCCGCGCGGTTCGAACAAATGCGACAGAGCGTGCAAGCAACCCCCGGGACGCCTCGTGATGCTCTCTTGGCGTGGACCATCCGTTGTATGCTACAGGCAGGCTCGTTTTGTAAACCAAGCCGCTGCATGATAGGCAATCTCCCCACCCTCGCGATGGATCGAACGCCATGACTGCGTCGGATACGCTGCTGATCGAACGCCCGTCGAACGATATCGCCGTGCTGCGGCTCAACCGGCCGCAGGTGCGCAACGCGCTCAATATGGACCTGCGCACGCGGCTGGCCGACGAGATCGCGCGTTTGGGCGCCGACCCGGAAATCCGCTGCCTGATCGTCACCGGTTCGGAGGCGGCCTTCATGGCCGGCGCCGATATCGGCGAAATGGCGGGGGCCGGCCCGGTCGAGGTGATGGCGCGCAACGTGCAGAAATACTGGCGCGCCATTACCGAGTGCCCCAAGCCGCTGATCGCCGCGGTCGAAGGCTTCGCGCTCGGCGCCGGACTTGAGCTGGCGATGTGCGCCGACATCATCGTGGCGGGCGAGGGCGCCAAGCTTGGCCAGCCCGAGGTCAAGGTCGGCATTCTGCCTGGCGCCGGTGGCACGCAGAAGCTGGCGCGGCTGGTCGGCAGCAAACGCGCCATGCTGTTGCTGATGACCGGCCGCATGTTCGGCGCCACCGAGGCGTTCAACATGGGCGTGGTCAGCGAGGTCGCGCCCACCGGGCAGGCGCTGGCGCGCGCGCTCGAGATCGCGCGCGAGATCGCCGCGATGTCGCCGATCTCGATCATGCAGATCAAGGAAATCGTCAATGCGGGTCTCAACGCGCCGCTCGACACCGCGCTGATGCTGGAGCGCAAGGCCTTCCAGTTGCAGTTCGCCACCGGCGATCAGAAGGAAGGCATGCGGGCCTTCATGGAAAAACGCAAACCGAAATTCGAAGGGAAGTAAGCGTGGCGAAGGATTTATCGCAGTCCGATTTGGTGGTCGCCGTGTTCGGCGCCGGCACCATGGGGCGCGGCATCGCGCAGGTGTGCGCGCAGGCCGGCATGATGACGCTGCTGTCCGATGCGCGCGAAGGCGCGGCGCAGGAAGCGCTCGCCGCGATCGACAAGGCGCTCGACGGCCAGGTGGCGAAGGGGCGCATGACGGCGGAGGCGAAACAGGGCACTTTGTCGCGCCTGCGCGAGTTCACGACGTACGATGAGGCCGCCGCCGCCGGCATGGTGATCGAAGCCATCGTGGAAAACCTCGAGGCCAAGCGCGAACTGTTCCGCGAGATGGAAAAGCGCATCGCGCCCGACGCGGTGCTCGCCACCAACACCTCCTCGCTGTCGGTGACCGAAATCGCCGCCGGCTGCGCGCGGCCGCAACGGGTGGTCGGCCTGCATTTCTTCAATCCGCCGCCGCTGATGCGGCCGGTCGAGGTGATCGGCGGTCTGCGCACCGAGCCGGCGCTGGTCACTGCGATGGTCGGCTTCGCCAAGCGGATCGGCAAGCATCCGGTGGTTGCCACCGATACGCCGGGCTTTGTGGTCAATCACGCCGGCCGCGCCTATGGGCCGGAAGCGCTGCGCATCGCTTCGCAAGGCATCGCCAGCCCGCGCGAGATCGACGTGCTGATGAAGGAGGCGGCCGGATTCCGCATGGGGCCATTCGAGCTGCTCGACCTGGTCGGCGGCGACGTCACCCATGCGGTGATGGTGAGCATCCACAGTCAATATTTCGGCGAGCCGATCTATCAGCCGTCGGCGCAGATGACGGTGCGGGTGGCCGGCGGATTGCTCGGCCGTAAGAGCAAGCAGGGCTTCTACAATTACGACGGCCCGCCGAGCGCGAGTCCGCCGAGCATTGCGGTGGCCGCGCAGCCCCTGCCGGCGTCGGCCTGGGTTGCCGACGAGGACGGCGGCAGCGAGCTTGCCGAATGGCTGACCTCCGCTGGCGTCAAGACGCAGCTCGGCGGCGCGCCCGGAGCCGGCGCGATCTGTTTCGTGACGCCGCTGGGCGAGGACGCCTCCAATGCGGCGGTGCGCCTGAAGCTCGATCCGGCGCGCACCGTCGGTGTCGATATGCTCGGCCGCTTCAACGGCCGCCGCACCGTGATGAAGACCCCGCTCACCACGCCGGAAACATTAGGCGCAGCGGTCGCGACATTGTCGGCCGGCGGCGCACCGGTCACCGCGATCAACGACAGCGCCGGCTTCGTGGTGCAGCGGCTCCTGTGCATGATCGTCAATGTCGGCACCCGCATCGCCGAGCTGTGCATCGCCGCGCCCGCCGACATCGATACCGCGGTCGAGCTCGGCCTCAATTATCCGAAGGGCCCACTCGCGCTCGGCGACGTGCTGGGGCCCGCCCGCGTGCTGGCGGTGCTCGACGGCATGCATGCCATCACGCTCGATCCGAAATATCGGGCCTCGCCTTGGCTGCGCCGCCGCGCGCGGCTCGGCGTCTCGCTGCTGATGCCGGATTAGCGCTGTACGAAAGGCGATCCACGCCATCGTCGGCAACTACTCAACCCACAATTATCCGAAACAGCGCCAATAGTTGGCCCAGCATCCCCGTTGGGCCGTCCACTTCCTATTGGGCGGCCGATAAGGCGACACCCGGCTGCCAGTCAGCGACCGCTTTCGGGTCGGCCTCGACCTGCCAGCGTCCCGCTTTGCCGCCAGAGCCGGTATTCACGGCAAGACAGCGGAGGAACTCAGTGCGGGGAATCGAGCGGAAGCCCATATCGAGGATGGTCGGCGTCGGGTTCTTGCCGTCGTTGAGGACGTAGCCCCAGCGCGCGAGATGCCAATTGAGAACGGAGAAGCCGAGTTTGGATGTGTTGTCTTCGCGGGAGAATTGCGACTCGGTGTAGAAAATCCGGCCAAGCGCCACGCCATACCCACCGCCGACGAGCGCGCCCGCGGCATTCCACACTTCGAAGGAATGCACATAGCCTTCGTCAAAGAGCGCGGCAAAGGCACGCATGATGCGCGGCGTGATCCAGGTGATGTGCCACCTGCCTTCGCGGCGACCCGCGCAGGCTTTGATGACGCCTTCGAAATCGCGATCGAACGTGACGGTGTAACGATCCTGGCGCATGAGCCGGCGCAGGCGCTTGGCCATGTGAAACTCGTCCAAGAACAGGACGCACCGTTGCGGCGGCGATGTCCAGGCGAGGGTGCCGATATGGCCGGTCAAAACCAGACCGCGCTCGTAAGCCGCGACCAGCGTCGGCACCGAAAAATCATGCACGAGCCCGACGCGCGCATAGTCATCGAAAGGACGTTCGGGGTCGGGAAGGGCGCGCTGCGGCGCGAAGCACTCGCTGAGCCATCGCCACCAATAAGGCGCGAGGCTGCGCACGCCGTTTTTCTTGAGCGCCCATGCGGTACCGAGCGTGACACGCTCAAATATCTCGAGCGGCGTCTCGTGAAACAGTGTATTCCGGCTGTGGGTGAACGCTGAGCGGTCTTGAAGCGCTTCTGCCGTGCGCATTTCCTAATCGCGCTCTTACTGCTGTTTTTGGGTCTTTCTTTAAACCACAGGCAGAATAATGGAATGTTACCGCGATCGAGGGAACGGTCTGGTTCAGTCCGAAATCTCCCCGATTATACCTGAACAAGCGTGAAACGCGGCCGATTTCTGGATTACGAGGCACCAATTGACGATGCGACGTCGCGTGCCGCAGTTGACCGCTGAATTAAAAGCTATGGGGGACGGTTGTGGATCACGCGATGGTGACATGGACGATCGACGACGATATGCCGAAAACCGTTAATCCTAGTAAGCGTATGTTTTGAAGGATTTTTTGGTCGGGGCGGCGGGATTTGAACCCACGACCCCCAGTCCCCCAGACTGGTGCGCTAACCGGGCTGCGCCACGCCCCGACCGGAACGGCGCGGACTATAGGGATGCCCCTGCTGCGGCGCAATATGCGCGATCGAATTAACGGAATGTCCACGGCTATCTGACGAAATCCGCCGCAGCAGAGGCGTTCGTTGGAGTGTTCATGGCCCAGGCGATCCATGCAAGGCTCGACGCCAGCTTCGGCGTCGCACGGCCATCGGCCGCGGATGACGCGCGCCGCCAGGACGCCGGTGCGCTTGCGAACGATATTCAATTCTCCGTTCACGAGGAACCGTCGGCGGTCGAGCGGGACTGGCGCGATTTCGAACGGCGCGCCGACGGCACCGTGTTCCAGAGCTTCGATTGGCTGGCGACCTGGCAGCGCCATATCGGCACGCTCACCGGCGTGCGGCCGGCCATCGTGGTCGGACGTGACGCGGGCGGAATTCTGTTCCTGCTGCCGCTGGCGACGCGCGCGGTCGGATTTGCCCGCGAACTCACTTGGCTCGGCTCCGAGCTGTGCGATTACAACGCGCCGCTGCTGGCGCCGGGTTTTTCCGAGCGCTTTGACGCCGCAGGTTTCCTGGCCTTGTGGGCTGACATCGCGAAATGCCTAAAGGGTAACGCTCGTCATCGTTATGACTTGGTCAATCTGACAAGCGCTCGTCGACGACGCGGCGGCGCGACCGCACCAAGCGCAAGCGGCTGTCCGACTTCGGCGAGATCCGGATAGTCAATGCGGATTGCGCCGCCGATATCCTGAGCGCGCTCGATCTGTTGATGGCGCAGAAGACGCGTCAGTTCGCGCATATGGGCGTCGGCAATCTGTTCGCGCGGCCGGGGCACGCCGAATTCTACCGCGCGCTGGCGAGCGCGCCGGCGACCCGTAATCTTGCGCATGTCAGCCGTCTCGATGTCGGAACGACGGTGGCGGCGGTCAATCTCGGGCTGACCTGGCGCGGCTGCTACTATCATCTGCTGGCGAGCTATGACAACGGCGAGCTGTCGCGCTTTGGTCCCGGCACGGCACATCTGCACGAATTGCTGCATCAGGCGGTCGATCGCGGCTTCAAGGCTTTCGATTTCACCATCGGCGACGAATCCTACAAACGCGATTGGTGCGATAGCGAGATCAAGCTGTACGATCATATCGCGGCGGCGACTTGGCGTGGCGCGCTCATCGCCATGCCGCTGCTCGCCGCACAGCGGCTCAAGCGCTGGATCAAGCAGACGCCGGTATTGTGGGCGGCGGCGAGCAAAGTCCGCGCCTGGGTCGGAGCCCTGCGGAAATAGCGCGATTAACGGCCGGTTTCGGCACGTTTTCGCGCCGTTTATAGAGGCTAAGAAATCTTAACCCGTTCCCCTTAGTCTGCCACGGCGATGCAGCGTTTTCTCCTCATTTCCAGCCACGATTTCCGCGCGCCGCGTTGGGCCAACATGCATTTCATCGCGCGGGAACTCGTGCCCCGTGGCGAGGTGCGGTTCTTCTCGCTTGGCTTTAGCGCGGTGTCGCACTTCAACGGCGATGGGCGCATCTCGCTGTGCGATCGCGCCAATCGTATTGAGCAATACCAGGGTGTCGAGTGTTTCCTGTGGAAGTCGGCCTGGCACCCCGTCAACCTGCGCTGGCCGCCGCTGCGCGGTCTTTCGGCCATGCTGTTTGCCGCCTATCGCCGGGGCGTGCCCGATGTTTTTCGCCGCTGGGTAGCCGAGAGCGACACGATCGTCGTGGAATCCGGCATGCCGCCGATCCTGCTGGCGATGATTCACGAGCTCAATCCGCGTGCGCGCAAGATCTACATCGCGTCCGATCTGCTCGAAACGATCGGCGTCGACCCGTTCGTCGTGGCCGAACTCGATGCCCATATCGATGTTTTCGACGTCGTGGTGTTGCCGTCGCGCCTGATGGCGAAATCATTCTCACCGCGCGCCAAGATGGCGTTCGTGCCGCACGGGCTTGATGTCGATGCATCGACCATCGGCGCCTCGCCCTATACCGGCGACACGCATGCGGTTTCGGTCGGCTCGATGTTGTTCGATGCGAGCCTGTTCGAGCTTGCCGCGCCGATGTTCCCGCACGTGACCTTTCACGTCATCGGCGGTGGACGCTCGGCGCGCGGCCTGGCGAAGCCGAATATCAAGCTGTATGGCGAGATGCCCTATGCGCAGACGCTCGCCTATATCAAGCATGCGGATTTCGGCATCGCGCCTTACCAGGCCGCGGGCATGCAGGAATACCTGTGCGACACGTCGATGAAGCTGATGCAGTATGGATTTTTCGGCATCCCGGCGATCTGCCCGAAACCGGCGGTCGGCACGCATGCGGGTCGTTTCGGTTATGAGCCAGGCAACCCGACCTCGATCGGCAACGCGATCTGCGGCGCCTTGGCCTGCGGCAAATTCGCGCCGCCCGCGATCCTCTCTTGGTCCGCGGTGACCGACCGCATCCTGCGTCCGCAGGACTACGACGATACGAGCATTCCCGTGCACGAGACAACGGCCGTCGAGAGCGAACTCGCGTTGGCGGTTTGAATATCAGCGGGCCAGCGCAGCGCGCGATGAGTACGCCCGCCGGATGAAGCTTGCCACCGAATGGCGCATGTCGCTGCTGGCGGCGACCGCGGCAATGAACCCGACGCCCGCCGCGACGACCGCGACGGAAACCGCCAGCATCGGCGGGCCGTTTTGCGGCAACAGGAATTTGGCGATGCTGTAGACCGCCGCGCTGGCGGCGAGTTGCGGCGCCACGCACGTCGCAAGCCACGGCCAGGCGTAGCCGGCGAGCGCATCGCGATGCGCGCGCGCCACCAGCACGACGAAGACGAAGGCGTTGACGGCAAACCAGAGCGCCGCCGGCACAATCACGCCGTAGCTCGGGGTCAGCAGCCAGATCGCCGGCAAATAGACCACGCCGGCGATCGCGTTCGCCCACAGCGCGGTGCCGGGCTGGCCTTCGCTCAGCCGCAGTGCGTTCGGAATGAGGCAAAAGCCGTTCAGGCCGAAGGCAAAGGCGAGCAGCGCGAACAGCCAATGATAATCCTGCGCGGCGCGCGCATCGCCGGTCAGCAGCAACAAGGCGTCGCCGCCGAAAAATACCGCGCCAAGCCCGAATACCGCGACGATGCATGAGACGATTTGCGCGGCCGCGAAATAGACGCGCCGTGCCTCGACGATATCCGCGCGCCGGATCGACGCCGACAGACGCGGGAAGATCGCCGTCACGTTCGGCGCGATCAGCTTCAGCACCAGTAGGCAGATTTGCGACACGAACATGTAGCGGCCGACTACGTCGAGCGGCAGCATGGCGCTGACGATAATTTTGTCGACGCTCTGCAGCAGCGCGCCGACCGCGACGGCGAGCGAACTGGTCAGCAGGAACGCCCACAGCCGCCGCACCATGGCGGTGAGGAAACGCGCCTTGTCGCCGTCTTCCACCGCCGCCCAGGCGTACCAGGCGGTCACCGCCAGTTCGGCGATGCTGATCGCCAGGAAAGCGGCGAGAAACACCAGCGCGGTTGGTGCCACCAGCAGCAAGGCAGCCAGCACGACAAGGGCGCGCAGCACAGCGAAGCTGCTTTGCAGGATATTGACCAGCACCTGCTGTTCGAGGCCCTCGAGGAAGACCGAATAGACCGTGCGCTGCGGCTGGCTGGCGATGATCAGCGCGGACAGGATCAGCGCGATCTGGATATCGCCGGCTGAAATCGTGCGCGCGGTCAGCCAGGTATGGGCGATGAAGGAGGAGGCGGCGATCAGAACGATCGTTGTTAAGCCGGTGATGCCGGCATAGATGCCCTGGAATGTGAACAGGATGGAGCCGAGACCGTACTCATGCCCGCCGCTGCGCGCGTGCGCCACCTCGCGCACGATGCCGGGCCCGATACCGGTATCGAGGATCGCCACGATGCCGTGCAAGGTCAGATAAAAGCCGATCAGGCCGAATTGTTCGGCACCCGCGAGACGAAAAGAAAAGATCGTCGTCGCTGCGGTGGCGGCCGCCAGCACCGCGGTGCCGACGGTATTGGCGATGACGTTGCGGGCGACAGCCATCAGCCGACCTCGACGCAGTAATCGAGCAGGCGTCGCGCGGTGGCGGCCCAAGTGAACAACTTGGCGCGGGCGCGGCCGGCATCGGCGAGTTTGGCGCGCAGCTCTGGCTGGCCATCGACATCACGCATCAGTTGCGCGAGGCCGGCGACGTCGTCCATGCCGCAGCGCAGCGTCGCATCGCCGCCGACTTCCACCAGCGCGGGCTGGTCGCTGACGATCACCGGACAGCCGCAGCTCATGGCCTCGATCGGCGGCAGGCCGAAGCCCTCGTAACGCGACGGAAACACCAGTGCCAATGCGTGCTCATAGAGCGCGCGCAGTTCGCCGTCGTTGACATGACCGGTATTCATGACCGCGTCGGAGTGGAACTCTTTCAGCTTGCCGAACACCGCCGGATCGCGTTTGCCGGTCAGCACCAGCATCGTGTTGTCGAGCTTGGCCCGGTAAAAGGCCTCGACCAGCACCTCGACGTTCTTGTTGCTGCTGTTGGCGCCGACGCTGACCATGAATTTTCGGCCGGTGAGGCCGAGCCGCTCAATCACGCTGTCGTCCGCCGGCACGGCGGTGATGTGATCGCCGCCTTCGCTGCATACCGGCATGGAGTCAGTATTGACGCGGTAGAGCGCGCCGATCTCGCGGCGGGAGAATTCCGAGACAGTGACGGCGCGCGCGGCGCGCCGGCAGAGCAGCGGGACCAGCACGCCGTAAGCGGTTCGAAAGCGCCAAGAGAAGTTATCGGGCAGCGCCTTGACCGTCGCATCGTGCACGACCACGACCTGGCGGCGTACCGCGACCGGGCCGAGCATGCAGAGATTGAGCAGAAGGCGGCCGCGGGCATGCAGCGGGAATTCGACCTGTTCCCACAGATAGCCGCCGCTCATGCCGCAGCGGCGTAGCGGGATATGCTTGAGCGGGAAGTCGCGCGCCTTCGCCGGCGCCAGGATCTCGATGCGCCCGCGAAACGAGCGATAGCCGTCGGTATCGAGCAACGCATCGATCGCCGTGATCGCCTCGCTGGCGAAGCGTTGCACGCCGGACGGATTCTGCGTCAGAAAACGGCCATTGATGGCGATCGGCGGCAGCGCGCCGCGCATGGCGGAGAGCCGCACCACCGGCGCGGCCCGCCGCGGATTTTGCGCATGCACGTTCATGTCGTCACCCAATGTCGCGCGCCACCGGCCGCCGTCCAGGATTGTTCGCGCAGCCGGCTGTTGGCCGCCGACAGTCCCCAAATCATGCCGAGAATGAGGAAGAAGTGACGCCAGTGATCGCTGTCGATGATGAAGCTTTCGCCCACGATGCCGACGAAGGTGGCATAGGCGGCGATCAGATAAAGCTGCCAGGGCGTGCGCATCAGGGCATTACGGAAGCCGACGAACAGCGTCGATACGATCAACATGATGTAGCTGATGCCGCCGGCCCAGCCGTAGACCAGGAAGGCCTGCAGATAGACATTGTGTTGCTGCGTGCCGCCGTAGATGCGCGAGAACTCGAACGGGCCGAGCCCGAATGGACGATCGAGGATCATGCCGAGTGCGATCTTCTGCAATTCGAAGCGGCCGCCATCGCCGACGTCGTAGGACTGCGTCAATTGCGCGCGTTCCAGCAGCATGGTGCGCACGGATTCAATCGAGAGCAGGGCGACGAGCAGGAACGCCAGGCCGAACGCCGAGACGATCGCCAGTATGATCGGACGCATGCGCGCGCCTGCCGTCGGCGCGGTGAGGAAGATCAGGACGAGCAGCGTGCCGACCGAAACGGCAAAATTGACCCAGGCGCCGCGTGAAAAGGAGAACAGGACGCCGGCCAGCAGGATGAGCGCCGCGCCGATTTTCCACAGTTGGATTCGGCGGGTGACCATGTCGCCGATCAAGAACAGCGCGGGTAGCACCAGGAACGGCCCAAAGACGTTAGGATCCTTGAATGTCGAGCGGACGCGGCCCGACCAGAGGAAGGTGTCCTCGCCGGGCAGGAAATGCCAATACACCGCAAGGCCGAACAGTGTGCAGACAATCGCGGTCAAGACATAGGCGGCGCGCATGGTGATGAGTCGCGGCATGGTGTTTTGCGCGAACAATCCGGCAAAGATGACCGCCGCCAGCGCCAGATACAGCGATGTGCCGCATCGTGCGGCGACGGTTCGATGAAGGCCACCGAGCTCATCAGCACGGTCACATACAGCACCATGAGCAGGATGCGTTCGCGCAAAGCGCCCGCGTGTGCCTGCAGCGGCGCCGGCGCAACGCCCATGTCGTGTGCAGTGATCAATAGGCATTCTCGGTCTTGAGCAAGGCGAGCGGCGTGCTCGCCATGATGTAGAGATCGAACAGCACCGACCAGTTCTCGATGTAATAGAGGTCGTGCTCGACGCGGCGCTGGATCTTCTCCTGCGTGTCGGTCTCGCCGCGCCAGCCGTTGATCTGCGCCCAGCCGGTGATGCCCGGCTTGACGCGGTGGCGGGCGAAATAGCCGTCGACCGCCTCGGCATAGAGCCGCGCCTCGGCCTTGGCGTTGACCGCGTGCGGACGCGGGCCGACCAGCGAGAGATTGCCTTTGAACACCACGTTGAACAGCTGTGGCAGTTCGTCGAGACTGGCCTTGCGGATGATGCGGCCGACGCGGGTGACGCGCGGATCGTCCTTGGTCACGAGCTTGTTGGCCTGGGCGTCGGCCGCTTCGGCCCGCATCGAGCGGAATTTGTAGACTTCGATCAGATCGTTGTTGAAGCCGTAGCGCTTCTGCTTGAACAGCAGCGGTCCGCGGCTGTCGAGCTTGATGGCGATGGCGATCACGGCCAAAAGCGGCAGCGCGGCGATGAGCAGCAGGCCGCCGATGACTTTGTCGAACAGCCATTTCATCACCACGTCCCAATCGGCGATCGGCCGATCGAACACGTCGAGCACCGGCACTTTGCCGATGTAGGAATAGGAGCGTGGGCGGAACTGTAGCTTGTTGGTGTGGGCGGCAAGCCGGATGTCGACCGGCAGCACCCAAAGTTTCTTCAGCATCTGTAGGATACGGCCTTCCGCCGAGATCGGCAGCGAGAAGATCACCAGATCGACGCGCGTGCGGCGGCCGAATTCCACCAGATCGTCGACAGTGCCGAGCTTGCGCTCGCCGGCGCAGTCGGAGCTGCTGCGATCGTCGCCGCGATCGTCGAACAGGCCGACGATCTCGACGCCGGAATCCTTCTGCCTGCGCAGTTCTTCGATGACGCCAGCGCCGGGCCCGCCGCCGCCGACAATCACGGTGCGCCGCGTGAGGCGACCCTCGCGCGTCCATCTGCGCACCAGATAGAATAGCATGTTGCGCGAGAGCACGAGCGCGGCGAGACCGCTGACATAGAAGGTGCCGAGCCACACGCGCGAAAACATGTCGCCGGCCTTGGCGAAGAACGAGGCGCCGATGACGATCAGGAACACCACCGACCAGGCCGAGGCGAGCCGCATATATTGCTTCTCGTAGCCGCGGAAGGCTTGCACCTGATAGATGTCGGCGGTCTGGAAGGCGAGCGTCGACAGTGTCGCGATCGCGACAATCGCGACCAGGTAGCGCCAGATGTCCTCATCGATCGGCAAGTAGGCGGCATACATCGCCAGGCCGACCACGACCACGAGCGCGAATTCGGCGATGCGCACGAAGCCGGCGAGCACGATCGGCGAAATCGGGGCCGGCATCGGTCGATCCGCCAGCGCGCGCGCTTCCGGCGACAGCGATGGCGCCGTCGCGGCGGTGTGCGAGCCGGCGCGCAGACGATCGATGACCGCCGCGGCACTGGTCGCGCTCAAAGATGGACGCAGGTCGGTGTCGCTCATGCTGACGCCAAAATTTGCGCCGGCCAGGCGCTGGCAACGGCGCGTAGTTGCTTAATGTTTCAAGGAAATTTCTAGGGAAAGACTCTCAAAAAAGGCTTATCGGGCATACCGAAAAACCGTTAACGCCGGCCGCAAGCCTGCAAACCGGCCAGCGCGGTCTGGTAGGCATCCAGCACGCCATTCACCATACTTTCGACCGAAAATAACGCCGACACGCGCTCACGCAGGCCTCGCGCCCGTTCGGCGGTCACTTCCGGGTGATCGAGCGCTCCGATTATGGCTTTGGCCAGCGCGATGGCATCCTGCGGCGGGACCAGGGCGTCGGATAGAGGCCCATAGATTTCCGGGATGCCGCCCACATTGGTGGTGACCAGAGGCTTGCCGCCGGCGGCCGCTTCCAGCACCACATAGGGCAGGGATTCGGCCCGCGACGGCACCACCATGATGCGGCCGAGGGTGAGGGCCTCATAAGCCGGCATGGCCGGTTTGAAGCATATGCTGGATGTGAGCCCAAGGCGCGCGACCTGCGCGTGCAGGGCGTCGCGATCGGGACCGTCGCCGACCAGCGTGGCGCTCACGCTGCGCCCGTCGTTATGCAGATTGGCGATGGCATTGATCAGCACATCGATGCCTTTCACCGGGCGCAACTCGCCCATGAACACCAGATCGGTGGCGTCGGGCTTGGTCACAATCGGCTCGAATTCCTTGCGCGACACCCCGTTATGCACGATGCGAACCAGTCCGCGCGGAGTTCCGATCTTGCGGCGGAAGATATCCGCGCTATAGGCACTCTCGAACAGGAACAGATCGCCGCGCAGCATTAAAATGCGTTCGGTCGTTAGATAGAATTTCCCGGCCAGCGTGTCGTGGCCGAACAGCAGGCTGCCGCCATGCGGCGTATAGGCGCGCACGGCGCGGCGGTTGCGGAAGGATAAACGGGCATAGGCGCCGCCTTTGGCGCCGTGGCCATGCACCACATCGGCGCCGGTTTGCGCGATGCGGCGCATGACATGGGCGAGCGCCAAGGCGTCACCCGGTCCAATATGACGGCGCATCGGGTAGCGGCTGAGACCGAGCGCGAGCGAAGGCTCAAGAGTTTTCAGCGTTTTCTCGGCGCGCTCGCCGCCGGTAATGCTGTCGGCAATAATACCGACCCGGTGTCCGCGCGCAGTCTGCTCCCGCGTGAGGTCGAGCACATGCCGGAACAGGCCGCCGACCGGCGCACGAAACACGTGCAGGATGTTCAGTGCAGTCATTGGTTCGGGTCGCCACCCCTCGATTGCCACCGTGACCCGGCGGCGTAGGCATTCGGCGCGGCGACATAAGGACCGCCCTGCGGCACGGCATAACGCGGCTGAGCGGCAAACGGGCCGCCTTGCGTGAACAACCCGCGTCCGCCGCTTTCCGGCTGTCGGTACGAGGGCGGCACATAGGCCTGCTGCGCGTACGTCTGCCGCGCATTGCGCGGCTGGTCATAAGCCTGCTGGGCATAGGCCGGGGAGGACGAGTACAGGCCGCGCTCGGATTGGGTGGGCGAGGGCTGCTGATAGGCCGGCGAACCATAGGTCTGCTGAGCGAATCGAGGTTGCGAGAATTGCCGCTGCGGCGCCATCGACACTGGCTGGCCGGTATTGGGATCGAACGTGTAATAGCGCGGCTGTTCGTGCGCGCAGGCACCGACCGCGAG
>JACQDO010000152.1 GCA_016201085.1 Hyphomicrobiales bacterium
AAATCCGGCAATCTCAAACCGGCCAAAGCGGGAAAAACAGACTCGCAATCAATCGGTTAGCCGTTGTTCACGGACGACTTCCTAAAGCTAAGAGTCCATTGATGTTGAGTCCAAACGTCCGAAACGTTGTAGAAAGTGTTTTTTGATGGGTCCGCAATAGTGAAGCTACAGATTCGGCTTTGCCGACTACCCATGACTCTTGGACGCCTTGAACCCGAATCTCGTTGACGCCGCTCGCGTTCAATTCGACTAAAGCGAATCGATTAATTCCGTATGCTTCTGGCTCCTGGATCAGAAGTTTTAGGTACCTAAGTTCGCCAAGTCGAGCCAAATCACTTTGGGGGTCGGAAGCGTATCTTGATATTTCATTTCCGCGCTCTCGATATGTAACTATAACGCGACCTTGACTGAAATCTTTGGCCAAGAAGCCAATCAATTCTTGCACATCTTCGGCGTATAATCGGATTGCGCCCACATGCCTTGTTGCCATGTGGAGGCGCTCTGGAAGTAGGCCGGTCGCGGGTGTGCCGTCACCGCTAGAATCATGAGGATGCAAAATAAACGTGCCGCCAGTTCCGAGGGTTGATGACCATTGGCCTCGGAGTTGACCTTCAGGCGTCAAGATGCCCTTAGCCGAAATCTCACCGGTAACAATCCCTTCGGGAGCTTGCGTCGCTTTTCCAGTGAACTCGACGGCGGTGCCGTCAAATTTTCCATTGATCGAATATAGAACTAAGCCAAATCGATCATCCAGAAATCGAACCGTTCCAGAAAATTCTCCATCTGTGCTGTTCAGTTCGACAAACAGGTTGCCCATGTTTGTGCCGAACAGTTTTCCAGCCCAGAGTTTTCCAATTCCGCTCATCTCACACCCAGTTTTTTTAGTTCATGTCGTACCTGATTTGTTCTGAAAAGAATTTAGGGCGACAAAAACTTCGCCCTAAAGTTTTTTGTTACAGCGGCCCCCCGTCGTTCGCGCCCCTTCTACTTCTTCTCTATCGAAATCCCGCCAGGTCCGACATTGATCTGCATGCCCTGCGGCTCCTTGCGCTCCTGATAAAGCTGATAGCCGAGCGCAACGACGGCGACGGCGAGCACGCCGATAATGAGATAAAGCGTGTTGCGATTGATCGCCCCTAGCTGCACCCCGTCGTGCTCCCGCAGGTATCGCACTTCATGCAGGTGCCGTTGCGCACCAGCGTGAAGTTGCCGCATTCGCCGCAGGCCTCGCCTTCGTAGCCCTTGGCGCGCGCCTCGGCGCGCTTCTCGGAGGCCGCCTGCTTGGCGTGCAGGCGCACGTCCTGGGTGTTGATCTGCTCGAGCTGCTGCGCCGGCGACAGCTTGGCCTCCGGCTCGGCCTTGAGCGCGGTGGCGGCGCCGCCGTGCAGCGCGGTGACGTTGCCGCCGCTCGCGGTCGCAGGCGCCGTGCCGGTGCTCACCACCGACAGCCGGTCGGTGCGCGAGCGGGTCAGTCCCTTGGACACGTAGTTGGGCGCCGCCACCGGCTTGCCTTCGTTCTCGCCCTTGCCGAGCACGTCGAAACCGGTCTCGCTCGGGTCGACATGGGCGAGGTCGAAGCGCTCGAGATAGCTCACCGCCAGCTCGCGGAACACGTAATCGAGGATCGAGGTGGCGTATTTGATCGAGTCGTTGCCCTGCACCGGGCCTTGCGGCTCGAAACGCGTAAACGTAAAGGCGTCGACATATTCCTCCAGCGGCACGCCGTATTGCAGGCCGAGCGAGATGGCGATGGCGAAATTGTTCAACAGCGAACGCAGCGCCGCGCCTTCCTTGTGCATGTCGACGAAGATCTCGCCGAGCCGGCCGTCGTCATATTCGCCGGTGCGCAGATAGACCTTATGACCGCCGACCACGGCCTTCTGGGTGTAGCCCTTGCGCCGCGTCGGCAGGCGCTCGCGCTCGCGCAGCACGGTGATGCGCTCGACGATCTTCTCCACCACGCGTTCGGCGAGGCCTGCTGCGCGTGCGGCGGCCGGACGCTCGATGAAGGCGTCGATCGCTTCGTCCTCGTCGTCCTCATCCGCAATGAGCTGCGAATTGAGCGGTTGGCTGAGCTTTGAGCCGTCGCGGTAGAGCGCGTTGGCTTTCAGCGCCAGTTTCCACGACAAGAGATACGCCGCCTTGCAGTCGTCGACGGTGGCGTCGTTCGGCATGTTGATGGTCTTGGAGATGGCGCCGGAAATGAACGGCTGCGCCGCCGCCATCATGCGGATGTGGCTTTCCACCGACAGATAGCGCTTGCCGGTGCGGCCGCACGGATTGGCGCAGTCGAACACCGGATAGTGCTCGGGCTTCAAATGCGGCGCGCCTTCCACCGTCATGGCGCCGCAGGCGTGGATGTTGGCGGCCTCGATCTCGCGCTTACTGAAGCCGATGCCGGCCAGCAGGTCGAAGTTCGGCGCCGCCAGGTCTTCCGGCTTGATGCCGAGCGCGTCGCGGCAGAATTCCTCGCCCAGCGTCCATTTGTTGAAGGCGAACTTGATGTCGAAGGCGGTCGGCAGCGCCTTGTCGATCTTGGCGATGGCCTCCTCGGTGAAGCCCTTGGCCATCAGCGTGGTGTGGTTGATGGCGGGCGCCTGCGCCAGCGTGCCGTGGCCGACCGCGTAAGCCTCGATCTCGGCGATATGGCTTTCCGAATAGCCGAGCGTGCGCAAGGCTTCCGGCACCGCGCGGTTGATGATCTTCCAGTAGCCGCCGCCGGCCAGCTTCTTGAACTTGACCAGCGCGAAGTCAGGCTCGATGCCAGTGGTGTCGCAGTCCATCACCAGGCCGATGGTGCCGGTGGGCGCGATCACGGTCGACTGCGCGTTGCGGTAGCCGTGCTTCTCGCCCAGCGCCAGCGCGCGGTCCCACGCCGCCCTGGCGTGCGCGATCAGCTCCTTGTCGGGGCAGGCGCCGTGGTCGAGCGGCACCGGCGGCGTCGCCACCTTCTCATAGCCGGTACGTTCGCCATGCGCGGCGCGGCGGTGATTGCGCACCACGCGCAACATGTCGTCGCGGTTCTTCTTGTAGCCGGGGAAGGGCCCGAGCTTTTCGGCCATCTCGGCCGAGGCCGCGTAGCTGACGCCGGTCATGATGGCGGAAAGCGCGCCAGCGATGGCGCGGCCGGCGTCCGAATCATACGGAATGCCGGAGGTCATCAGCAGGCCGCCGATATTGGCGTAGCCTAAGCCCAGCGTGCGGAATTCGTAGGACAGTTCGGCGATCTGCTTGCTCGGGAACTGCGCCATCATCACCGAGATTTCCAGCACCACGGTCCACAGCCGCACCGCGTGCTCGTAAGACTCGATGTCGAACTTGCCGGTCTTGACGTCGCGGAAGGTCAACAGATTGAGCGAAGCCAGATTGCAGGCGGTATCGTCGAGGAACATGTATTCCGAGCACGGATTGCTGGCGCGGATTTCGCCCGAGGCCGGGCAGGTGTGCCAGTCGTTCACCGTGGTGTGGAATTGCAGGCCGGGATCGGCCGAGGCCCAGGCGGCGTAGCCGATCTTCTCCCACAGCGCGCGCGCTTCCAGCGTCTTCGCCACCTTGCCGTTCTTGCGGAAGGTGAGGTCCCATTTGCCGTTGCGTTCCACCGACTTGAGGAAGCCGTCGGTGATGCGCACCGAATTGTTCGAGTTCTGCCCGGAGACGGTGAGATAGGCTTCGCTGTCCCAATCGGTGTCGTAGACCGGGAAGTCGATCTCCTTGTAGCCCTGCTTGGCGAACTGGATCACCCGCTTGATGTAGTTGTCGGGCACATAGGCGCGGCGCGCCAGCTTGATCTCGCGTTTTAAGGCGGGGTTCTTGTCCGGCGAGAAGCAGTCGTCGCCCGAGCCCTCGCAGTTGACGCAGGCCTTCATCACCGCCTTGAGATGCTTCTGGTTGGTGCGCGAGCCGGTGACCAGCGCCGCCACCTTCTGCTCTTCCTTCACCTTCCAGTCGATGTAGGTTTCGATGTCGGGATGGTCGACGTCGACGATCACCATCTTGGCGGCGCGCCGCGTGGTGCCGCCCGACTTGATGGCGCCGGCCGCGCGGTCGCCAATCTTGAGGAAGCTCATCAGGCCGGAGGAGCGGCCGCCGCCCGACAGCTTCTCGCCTTCGCCGCGTAGCGCGGAGAAATTGGTGCCGGTGCCGGAGCCGTATTTGAACAGGCGCGCCTCGCGCACCCACAGGTCCATGATGCCGCCTTCGTTGACTAGGTCGTCGCGGATGCCCTGGATGAAGCAGGCGTGCGGCTGCGGATGCTCGTACGAGCTTTTCGATTTGGTCAGCTTGCCGGTGAAAGGATCGACGTAATAGTGGCCCTGGCTGGGGCCGTCGATGCCGTAGGCCCAATGCAGGCCGGTGTTGAACCATTGCGGCGAATTGGGCGCGCACATCTGCGTCGCCAGCATAGTGCGCAGCTCGTCGAAGAAGGCCTGCGCGTCGCTCTCGTGGTCGAAATAGCCGCCCTTCCAGCCCCAATAGGTCCAGGTGCCGGCCAGCCGGTCGAACACCTGCTTGGAGGAGTGCTCGCCGATATAGCGTTCCTTCTCCGGCAGCTCGTTGAGCGCGGCCTCGTCGGCGACCGAGCGCCACAGGAACGAGGGTACCGAATTCTCTTCCACCTTCTTCAGGCGGGCGGGCACGCCGGCCTTGCGGAAATATTTTTGCGCCAGCACGTCGGAGGCGACCTGCGACCAGAATTCCGGCACTTCGACATTGTCGAGCTTGAACACCACCGAGCCATCCGGGTTGCGGATTTCGCTGGTGGTCAGCCGGAACTCCAGGCCCGCGTAGGCCTGCTGTGCTTCCTTGGTGTAGCGACGTTCAATCCGCATTTCTCTAGCCCCTTCCAATGCCCGGGCGGTTGGCGGACCGCCCGATTATATCCCTGGCGGACCTGTCCTTGTCCGCCTGTTGTGCTCGTCACTCCGTACGCCACCACCCTCTTATCTAGGTCCGATGCTCCGATCCGGCACCGGTTACCGGGGCTATCCCCCGGCGCGCGCAAGTCCCTGTCCCAAAACGCCATTTTCCGGCGTGGGCTAAGATTTTCCGACTACAGCGTCGTTATGAGGGTCCGGCAGGCCAAAAACTCAACCGCACCGGACGTACTTGAAGCTATGTGGACTCAGCCTACGCGTCAACAAGAGATAGCGGGTAAACGTGAATCAAACACTAAATCTTGTGGTGAACGGGGATAACGGTGGCTGAGAACGCGGGCAGTATTGAGCGATCCGGAGGGCTCGGAAAGTGTTTTTCTTGTCCGCCGGGGGTAGGCTTTTATCCCGTCGCGCATGACGAAAAAATGACGGAAAATAGGGTTTTCGGGCAACCCGCAATTAAATTACCGGCTACGCACAAGCGGGGATAAGGCCGGGAAAAACCCTCCGATCACGGTTCCGTGGTCGCTGATTCTCAAAATCGGTTCAGTGCCTTAGGCGCTAGGCGGGCGGCCCGCCGGAGCGCGGCAAGGATACCCAAGCCTGTGCATAGGCGGTCCCAAACAAAAAGGCGGACCTTGGAGGGCCCGCCTTTTGCACCGGCACTGTCGTCTTGGAAGTTCGGCAGCAAAATAGTCGACACGACGACCTATGTTTTGATGCCGATCAAATCCCGGGCAGCTTAGTGACACCCCCTAGCCGAAGGCAATGGTGGGAGGCCAACCATCTTATCTTCGCGGCTGGCGCTTGGCCGCCGTAACCGGCGTTGTCGTCATGGCGAGATCGGCCCGCTGCCTCGGCAGCGCCTCGGGGTGCTCGCGCCGCAGGAAGTCGACGAGCTTCTCGCGCACTTCGCTGCGCAGGTCGAAGGCTTTGCCGGCGGAAGCGGCGCTCATCAGGCAGCGCAGCTCGATGCTGTGCTCCTTGGCGTCGGTGACCTGCAGCTTGACGACATTGCCGTCCCAGGACTTCGACTGCTTGACGATCTCCGTCAGCTTTTCACGAATGGTATCGACCGGAGCGCGATAATCGACATAGAGCAGGGCGCTGCCGATGAGGGCGGAGTTCTCGCGCGTCCAATTCTGGAACGGCTTTTCGATGAAATAGGCGAGCGGCACGATCATCCGCCGCCAGTCCCATAGCTTCAGCACCACATAAGTCGAGGTGATTTCCTCGACGGTGCCCGACTCGTTTTCGACGATCACCGCGTCGTCGATGCGGATGGGTTGCGTCATCGCCAATTGCACGCCGGCGATCAGATTGCTCAGCACCGGCCGCGCCGCCAGGCCCGCGACGATGCCGGCAACGCCAGCCGAGGCGAACAGGCTCACGCCATATTGTCGCACCGGCTCGAACGTCATCAGCCCCGCGCCGATAGTGACGACGGCCACCAGCACGTCGGCGGCGCGCTGCAGCACGCGTACCTGCGTCACGTGCTTGCGCGCCAGCAGATTGTCGTCGGTGTCGATGCGGAACTGCCGCAGGTAGAGATCGGCGGCGATATGCAGCGCGGCGATTGCGGCCCAGCCGATGAGGCCGACAATCGCGATGAACAGCAGCCGTGCCAGCCAATAGGCGGTATCGGGACCAAGCGGCGTCACTGGAATGACGACGATCATGGCCAGGATCAGCAGGCCAAGCCGCGTCACCCCACGCATCTGCGTGACGACCGACCATAGATAGGGGTGCCGCCCGGCCAGCAGATGGTGCAGCAACCGGCGCGCGCTGTTATGCAGCAACAGGGCAACCGCCGCCGCCAGCGCGAAGATGAACAGCGCCACCAACGGCTCGGGCAGCCAAGCGAGCCAGCTTTTGATATGGGTCAACGCAATTCTGATGAAATCCATGCAGTCCTGACATGCTGAAAATGAGGTGGCGAAAACGGCGCCCGCCCCGGGGCGCGCTGGACACCAGCGCGGCGAGGTGGCAAAACGCCGCTTCTCCACGGCCTATCAACGCGGTACGGCGATGAAAAGTTTCCTGTTGCTGCTGTTCACCTGGTGGCACCGTCAGTCCTGGGGCACCATGGTCACGACTTGGCTCTATGGCGAGCCGGTCGGCGAGGACGAATTCGGCAATCGCTACTACCGCACTAAAGGCGGCAAGATCGACAAGGCGGTCGGCTTCGAGCGGCGCTGGGTGGTCTTCAGCGGCTATGCCGAGGGCTCGACCATTCCGCCGTCATGGCATGGCTGGATGCACCACACGGTCGATACGCCGCCGACGCAACAAAACTACACGCCGCGCGCCTGGCAGAAGCCACACCGGCCCAACCCGACCGGTACTCCGGCCGCGATACGGCCGTCCGGCTCGACACTGGCCGCCGGCCGCCGCCCGAAGGCCACCGGCGACTACAAGGCCTGGACGCCGGAACGCTAGGGCGCGCATTCCATCAATTTTATTATCGCTCGTAGCTCAGCGAGCCGCGCGGCCTTCATTTGCGTGGACATGCAGGCAGCGCATGGCCGCGACCGCGCCGCAAAGCATCAAGAACCAGCCCGCCGCGAACAAGCCGAAGGCCAGCAATGGCCACGCGAAAACGGACAGGTTCTCGACCATTCTTGGCAAGTCGGTCGCGCAGGGTCCGCTGGTGAAAATATTGAAATAAAAAATGAACGCTTGGTTGGCGCAACCGGAAAAATATTGCGCCTGCATGAACATCGCCAGCAGCAGAAACAGCAGCGACAGAAACAGCATTACCTGCAACGCGCGCCGCATCAGAGGCGAGCGCCGGATCGCCGCGCCGGCCCGTTCGACCGGGCGCGCCAGGACCGGCGCGAACGAATGCAGGTAATAGCCCGGCATACCCGGCGAGGCATAAAGCGCGATGTAGACCAGCAGCTGGTTGATCAGGCCGACCAGGAGACCGGCGAGGGTCAGCACCGGCACCCAGTCCACCGGCGTGCTGCCCGAGGCTTTCAGGTGCCGGATGTAGCCCCAGCCGAACAGCGCCATGATCAGGTAGCCCGGAAAATAGACGAGCAGCGGCGGTATCGAAATGGCCGCCCATACAAATGTGGTGACGAGATAGAGCAATCCCGTGGCCAAAAGTCCGAGCGTGGCATTCTGCGACAGCCCGGCCAGCAATCCGCCCAGTCTGTTCAACATGATCATATCGATCGAGCCGATCGGGTTGCCGGTCTCGAGATATTGCTCGACGTACCACCAGCCGGACATCGCCACGATCGCGCCGATAAATGCGAGCAGTCCCAGCAGTTTCGGTAGGAAGCCGGCGTTCTGCCGCTCCCGCCAAAGCTGAAACAGGAATAGCGCGCCAGCGGCGGCGACAAACGGCAGGAAGGTCGCCTTGGTCAGCAGCCCGGCGCCGCAAATCGCGCCGAAGACGGCGTAGCGGGGCCAGCCGGCGTTCGACGACACGATCGTTCGTAAGACAATCCAGGCGCAGGCGGCGAGGACGATCACAAGGCAATCGTTGCCCAAGCGCGCCATCTCCGGAAACCAGGCCGGGAACAGCAGCGGCCAGAGCGCCGGCGCCAGCGATAATCCGGAGACGGCTGCGCCGTCGTCGCGGCGTAACGATGCAATCGTCGCAATGCACAGGCCGATCCACGCCAGGCAATAGGATAGCCCTCGCAACAAGAACAATTGGTCGACCATGCTCCAATGTTTCGAGGCGGCGTAGAGCGGAGCCATCAGCAGATAATAAAGCGGCGGCTGTTGCGCTTCCCAATTGCCCACGGCGCCATTGCGCCAGCCCGCTGCGGATCGCGACCGGCATGCGCCAGGGTGCGTACGGACTCGATATCGGCGCGCGCGCCGCCGAAAAAGTCCCGATAGCTCCAGCGCGGGTTTAACGTCAGTGGTCCGGGCGCGACCTTGAGATAATCGTGGATTTCCGCGGAAATCCGATCGCGGAAATGCGCGCGGGTGCCTTTGTCGGCGAGCTGCTGGATATATGAATAATGGCCGGCGTCATCGAACCCTTCCCAAGGAGGCAAGAGGGCGACCTGCGCCAATCCAACCAGCAGCGCGCCGAGCAAGAGGCAAGCTGCCGCCGCGCGTTTCGCATCGAGGCGCAACTGTCAGCCTCGCTACTGCGATCCCTCCAGCCCGAGTTTGCGCACCAGCGAGCCCCATTTCTCGCGCTCGGAGGCGAGATATTTCTCGGTCTCTTCGATCGAGGGCGGGTTGATCGGCAGCAGGCCGATGGTCGCGGCCTTTTGCTGCATCTCCGGATCGCGCATGATCTTGTCCATCTCGGCATGCAATTTGTCGACGATCGGCTTCGGTGTGGCGCGCGGCGCGAACCGCATATGACACGACACCGCCTCGAAGTCGGGCGCGCTGGCCGCTTCCGCGAACGGCGGCACGTCCGGCAGCGTCGGCAGGCGGGTGGAGGACGACACCGCCAGCGCGCGCAGCTTGCCCTCGCGGATCAGCGGCAGCGAGGCGCCGGCCTCGGCGAAGCCGAGCTGCACGTGGTTGGCGACAATGTCGGTGATCGACTGCGGCGTGTTGCGATAAGGCACGTGCACCATGTTCACGTTGAAGCGTTGCTTCATGTATTCGACCGACAGGTGCTGGGCGACGCCGGCGCCGGGCGACGAGTAGTTGAGCGGGGTTGCGCTTTCCTTGGCGAGCTTGATCAGATCGGGCACGGTCTTGGCCGGCAGGTCCGGGTTCACAACCAGGATGAAGGGCGACTTCACGTAAAACGACACCGGGATGAAGTCCTTCACCGCGTCGTAGTTCACCTTCTTGTAGAGGACGAGGTTGATCGCCATGGCCGACGAGGTCGACACCAGCAGCGTGTAGCCGTCGGCCGGCGCGGTGGCGACCGCGGTGGCCGCCAGCATCAAGGCGGCACCCGGCTTGTTTTCGACGATCACCGGCTTGCCGAGCGAGCGCTGCAGCTTGTCGGCGTAGAGCCGCACCAGCGAATCGAGGCCTGAACCGGCCGCCAGCGGCACCACGATGGTGATCGGTTTGGTCGGATAGTCCTGCGCCTGGGCTGGCGCCTGTGCGCCGGTCAACAGCAAAGCAAGCGCGCCAAATGCGTAAATTTGCGCGCAACGTCGCGATAGCCTCATTGGTGTCGCCCCCTTGTTCCGCAACGCATGTGCGGTTTTGCCCGGCAAACATGAGCGTTCCAGCGCCCGTTGCGGCGCTGCTGGCGTCCGCACCCGCCTTCGCGCAATTCGGCGCGATTTTCCGCGATGACGCGCCGCGTCCGCCGGCCGACATCCCGAACCGGCCGTCCGCCAATCCTCAACAACCGCCGGCGCAGCCGCTGCCGGCGCCGATGAGCCTGCCGCCGGCCAGTCGCCCGGGCGCCGGCGCCATCGAGACGGTGCCGCTGGCACCGCTGCCGGGTGCGCCGGTGGCGCCGCAGCCGCCGGCACGAGAGCAGCCGCAACAGGGTGCGCGTATAGGTCCGGCACAGACCTTGCCCGGTCTGCCGCCGGGCGTGCGGCAGCCGGGTATGCAAGCCCCGGGCAATGTCGCGCCGCAGCCGGGCGACGAAGTGGTGGTGGCGCCGCCGCCGCAGCGTATCGCCAATCCGGCCGCGGTGTTCTCGGGGCTCGACAAGATCACCGGCCGCATCATCTCGTTCGACGTTGCCATCGACGAGACCGTGCAGTTCGGCGCGCTGCAGGTGACGCCGCGCGTCTGCTATTCGCGGCCGCCGACCGAGACGCCCAACACCGACAGCTTCGTCGAGGTCGACGAGGTCACGCTGCAGGGCGAGATCAAACGCATCTTCACCGGCTGGATGTTCGCGGCAAGCCCGGGCCTGCACGCGGTCGAGCATCCGATCTACGACGTGTGGGTGACCGACTGCAAAGGCGGGAAAAATCCCAACGTGGCGGAAGCGACCAACGAACAACCGGCGCCGCCCAAGCCACCGGCGCGAACGCCGCCGCAGCGCCAGCCGCGCGGCCAGCCGCAGCCGGGCTTCCTGCCGCCGCCGCGTTAGAAATATCACCGTCATTCCGGACGCGCGCGAATGCGCGCGATCCGGAATCCAGATTGTGGCGCAATAAGTGGCTTTGGATTCCGGGTTCGCGCGCGGAGCCTGTCATCGGGCCGCGCTTTGCGCGGACCCGTTGGCCCGCGCCCCCGGAATGACTAGGTGAGGATGGCCAACGCTTCATCGCCGCCCAGCGGACGGTCGACCGGCAGCGCGGCGAAATCGGCTTGGCCGGCAATCGCATCCTCCAGCAGGCGGTGGTAGCGCCGCTTCGGCACGTCGACGGCGCCGAATATTTTCAGGTGCTCCGTGACATATTGCGCGTCGAGCAGCCGATAATGGCCTGCGCGCAGGCGCGCCACCAGATGCACGAGCGCGATCTTGGAGGCGTCGCGCGCGTGATGGAACATGCTCTCGCCAAAGAAGGCGCGGCCGAGCGCGACGCCGTAGAGACCGCCGACCAGACGTTCGCCGTCATAGACCTCGACCGTGTGGCAATGGCCGCGGTCGAACAGGCCGCGATAGATCTTGCGGATGCGGGCATTGATCCAGGTACGGGCGCGGTCGGGCTTGGCCTCGGCGCAACCGTCGATCACCGCATCGAAATCGCGATCGACCCGGACTGTAAACGATGTCGTGCGCACGGTACGCTTAAGCCGCGCCGGCAAATGGAAGCCCTCGAGCGGGATGATGCCGCGCATTTCGGGCTCGATCCAATAGAGCGCCGGATCGTCGGCGTCTTCCGCCATCGGGAAGATGCCGCAGGCATAGGCCTTGAGCAGCACCTCCGGCGTGATCTCGATCAAGGTATTTTCGCGGTTGGCCATGGCTTTGGAAAGTTCCCGGCCGCCGATGTTTGCGGTCGTGCTTCAGCGCTTGCTTACCATAAATCGCGCAAATTTTCGAAAGGTTGAACATAACGCTGCCGACCGCGTTGCCATTCGGTCGAGTGACAAACTTGTAAAAATGGCAAGTTATGCG
>JACQDO010000153.1 GCA_016201085.1 Hyphomicrobiales bacterium
GTAGAGCGTTCGACTGTTAATCGAAATGTCGCTGGTTCGATCCCAGCCCAGGGAGCCAAATTCTTTCGCTCAATTCGCTAGCACAGGGCCGCCATCGGGCGGGCCACATAACTGCTTTCCAAATCCATCGCTTTACGGTCGCTCGGCACGTGTTCCGCGATGGAGCGCAGCGTGCGGCGATCGAGCAGACGGATGCCGTAGCGGCCACGCACTTCGATCAGCCGGCGTTTTTTGAAATGCGTGAAGATGCGCGAGACCGTTTCGTTGGTCAGGCCGAGGTAATTGGCGATATCGCCGCGCAGCATCGGCAACGACACGAAATCGCCCTTGCCGCGCGCCGCGGCGCGCGCGTCGATTTCGAGCATGAACGCGGCGATGCTGCCTTCGGCGTCGCGTTTGGCGATAGTGAGAACAAGCTCGTGCGCGCGCGACAGGTCTTCGCACGCCACATTATAGAGCCGCAGCAGGAACTGCGGATCGCAACTGGCGGCCGCGAAGAAAACCGCTGTCGGAATGCTGCGCATCTCGGTCGCAACGACCGCCTGTGCGCTGAAGCGATGCCTGGAGCCGTATTCGAAGGCGACGAACTCGCCCGGCGATTTGAAGCCGATGACCTGGCAGCGACCATTGTTGAGCAGCGAGTATAGGCGGACGAAGCCGCTCTTCACCACATAGACGTGGCTCTGCTCGTCGCCTTGATGGAAAATGTGTTGGCGCGCGGCAAGCTTGCGTCGGCTCCACGGCACGCTGCAATCGAGCTCCAGCGACGCCGGAGGCATGCCGTCGGCGCCGTTGACGCGAAGGGCTACGGTGAGATCGTTCGCGGACCCAAAAATTCGGTTCATTGCAAAAATAACTACGCACAAGGGTGTGTGTATATCTTTGACTTACATCATGCCCGCGCTTGGCAATGACGAAGGCTTGCAAAACTGAAATTAACGATGCGTGACCGCCAAGCGTCGCGATCGACAATCGCGCCTTCATTTATACGCTGCTTGACCGTCTACAGCTCGCAGGCCAATCTGCCGGCACCCACCGCTGGCCCAATCCAGCCGAGCGGTGGCATTTTTTCGTCGACGCGACATGATGTCGCGGAACCCGATCCATGCGACAAACGCAGCCTGCCTATGACGAGACGGCACAACGCTTGCAATTATGACACACACGACCAGCCCGCTCACAACCGATCTCTATGAACTCAACATGGTCCAGGCCTATCTGGACCGGGGCGAGGACAAGGAGGCGGTGTTCGAGTTTTTCGTGCGGCGGCTGCCGGCGCGCCGCGGCTTCCTGCTCGCGGCCGGGCTGGACGACGCGCTCGACTATCTCGAAACGCTGCGTTTTTCCGCCGCCGAGATCGACTGGCTGAAAAGCACCGGACGTTTCCGGGCGAACCTGCTCGATTATCTGGCCGGCTTTCGTTTCACCGGCGACGTGCATGCCATCCCCGAAGGCACGGTCTGCTTTGCCAACGAGCCGCTGCTGCGCATCACCGCGCCGCTGCCGCAGGCGCAGTTGGTGGAGACGCGGCTGATCAACATTCTGAATTTTCAGACGCTGATCGCATCGAAGGCCGCGCGCATGGTGCTGGCGGCGCCCGGCAAAGTGCTGGCCGATTTCGGCCTGCGCACCGCGCACGGCGCCGAGGCCGGGCTGTATTCGGCACGCGCCAGCTACCTCGCCGGCTTTGCCGGCGCCGCCAATGTCGCGGCCGGCGAGCGCTACGGCCTGCCGATCGTCGGCACCATGGCACATTCCTTCGTGCAGGTGCACGCCGACGAAACGACCGCGTTCGAGAATTTCGCGCGCGCGCGCCCCGAGGGCGTGATCCTGCTGATCGATACCTACGACACGGAAGCGGGCGCGCGCAAAGTGGTCGAGCTGGCGCCTAAATTAAAGAAAGACGGCATCGCCATCCGCGGCGTGCGCATCGACAGCGGCGATCTCGCGGCGGGCGCGCGCAAGGTGCGGCGCATTCTCGACGACGGCGCCTTAAGCGACGTCATTATTCTGGTGAGCGGCGGCGTCGACGAGGACGTGCTGCTCGGCATGATGAATTCCGGCGCGCCGATCGACGGCTTCGGCATCGGCGTCAGTCTCGCCACCTCGATCGATGCCCCCGCCTTCGACTGCGCCTACAAGCTGCAGGAATATGCCGGCCGGCCGAAGCGCAAGCTGTCCGAAGGCAAGGTCACCTGGCCCGGCCGCAAGCAGGTGTGGCGCAGCTACGATACCGACGGCCGCATGCGCGGCGATGTGCTGACGATCGACGGCGACAAACAACCCGGCGAGGCCTTGGTGGTGCCGGCGATGCGCGCCGGCAAACGCATCGCGCCGGCGCCGACGCTGGCGCAAATCCGCGAACGCGCGGCGGGCGATCTCGCGCGATTGCCGCAAGCGCTGCGGCGGCTGGAAAGCGGTTACGATTATCCGGTGACAATCGCCGATGCATTGCAAGCGCTTGCCGAAGAGGCGAGCCGGGGGCGGTAACCTCATTCCCCTCCCCCACGAGCAATTGCGAGTGGTGCGGTGGGGTCAGGGGTGGGGGCAATTAAAAAGAGAGCCTGCTTAAGACCCCCGCCCCGGTCGCATCGCTTCGCGAAGCGACCGACCCTCCCGACCGCTTCGCGGCCGGAGGGGAAGATCAATGCCCCGCCCTGTTCCACCCTCTGGCGCCCTCGCCGTAGATCTCGTGACCGTTCTCGGTCACCGCCACGGTGTCCTCCAGCTTGATGAAGCCGCGCGTCGGATGCAGCAGCGTGGTCTCCACCGACACCACCATGCCGGCTTCCAGCGGCTGGTTGGCGTATTCGTTCGGATAAGGCACCGGGCCGCGGTCGGTGAGGCGCGGCGCCTCGTGGCTGACCATGCCCATGCCGTGCGCCAGGAAGTCGAGATGATTGTGATGCTTCGACTTGGCGCGCAGCGGCTCGGCGGCGGCGTAGATCTCGCGCCCCATGGCGCCGGCGCGCACCGGCGTCATCGCCGCGCGCTGGATGCTCTCGATCTCGCCCAGCAGGTCGTTAAGCTCGGTGTCCGGCTCGCCCTGGATCGCCATGCGGCAGATGTCGCCGATATAGCCGCGATAATTGCCGCCGCTGTCGATCGACATGACGTCGCCCCTCTCCCATTTCTGCTCGGAGGGCGCGCGGTTCATGCTGGTGCCGCAGGTGATCAGGCAATATTCGAAGGTGAGCCCGCGATCGGTCTCCTCGCGCCGCAGCCGCTCGACCACGTCCTGCTTGCTGATACCGGGCATGGCCGCCGCGATGGTCGCCTGCATCGAAGCGAGCACCGCTTCCGAAGCGACCTTCAGCGTGGCAAGTTCGGCGGCGGATTTCTTGGCGCGCTGGCGCTCGAACACATAGAGCGCGTCCACCCACTCCGCATCGGGAAACGCGTTGCGCAGCACCAGCGAGGCATCGTAGGGCAGGAAACCGAATTCGGCCGCGATGCGCTTGCTCTTGATGCCGGCCTTCTTCATGTAATCGACCGCCTTCTGCATGGCGTCGACCGAACCGGCGGTGACGGTCTGCGTCTCCGGCGTCCACAGCGCCTTGACCTGGGTCTGGAACTTCTCCAGGCGGTGCCCGATATAGGCGGCCTTCTCCGGCTGCGCCTTGGGATAGACGAACACCGGCAGATAGCGGGTGACGCCGGTGGCATCCATGTAGTCGAAGAAATTGGCGCGGTGGCCGCCGAGCAGATACTGCACATTATGCTTGGAGGTGGCGATCGCCACGTCGATGCCGGCCGCATCCATCAGCCGGTCAAGCCGCGTGTGGTCGAACGGGATGTGCAGGCCGCTGCGCTGCGGCGCGTTGACATTCATGACAGGGCTCCCTGATCGCCGGCTCTTATCGGCCGGTCATAGGGAGCCTAGCGCAAGATGCCGACGAGTGGAATCCGGTAATGCAAGATTTGCCGCGCTCGCCGTGCCGCGCTCAGGCGGCGGCGGATTTGGCGCCGATGGCCGCTATCGAGGTCGCGGACGTTGGTACGCTCCGCTGCTCGTCGTCCTTGCGCTGAAGCAGCATGGCGAGAGTGGCGACCTCGACCCGGTTACGCCCGCGTTCCTTGGCGTGATAGAGCGCCTGGTCGGCTTGCGCCAGAAGCTCCGGTATGTCGAGCACCGCTTCCTCGCAATGTACCAGCCCGATGCTCACGGTGGCGCACACCGGACGGCCGTCGACTTCCTGCGAGGCCTGCGCGAAGCTTTCGCGGATGCGTTCGGCCACCGCCACCGCCTTGTCGCGGCAGGTGTCGGTGAGCACGGCGGCGAATTCCTCGCCGCCGAGGCGGCCGATCAGGTCGGAGGCGCGGATCGACTGGCGCGCGGTGTCGGTGAACAGTTCCAGCACGCGGTCGCCGAGCGCATGGCCGAAGCGGTCGTTGATCGATTTGAAGTGATCGAGATCGATCAGCAGCACCGCGGTCGGGCGCGGATGGCCGCTGTGGCGCTTGGCCAGCAGCGCGGCGTCCTGCAGGAAGGCGCGGCGGTTGGAGATGCCGGTGAGCGGGTCGACCATGGCAGCGGTGCGGTGGCGCAGTTCGGTGCGCTCCTTGGCCATGGCGAGCAGGATGAAGGCGATCGAGATGGTGAACAGCAGCGCTTCGAAGCTGAGCACGGTCAGCCACACGCTGCCGAACATGGCGTTGTTGGGCGACCACGGCAGCAGCAGCACCAGCGGCGTGCGCAGCAGGAACAGCGCGCCATGCGCGAACAGCATGAAGATCGCCGGCCAGCGCGACACCAGTTGCTCGCTGCGGCCGCGCCAGAACTCGTAAGCGGTGAGCCAAGTGTAGGCGGTGATGATACCGGAGGCGACCATCGCGCGCGCATCGACGGCATCGGACATCACCGGCAGGCGGCAGACCAGCAGCCAGAGCACGGCGCCGGTCACCAGATAGACCGGTTCGACCGGACGGCCGTCGAACACGCGTGCGCCGGTCCAGGTGACGGCGAAGGCGGTGAACAGCAGCGCGTTGGCGAGATCGATGGAGATCAAATCTGGCGCCGAGCCGTACATGCCGAACAGCACGACCGAGGCGGCGCGGATCAGATGCGCGAAGCCCCACCAGGCGACGGCGCGGATGCTGGTGTTCTGCGCCCAGGCGAACAGCAGAAGCAATCCGAGGATCGCCTCCACGTAGATCGTCACCATGAAGAGGGTGTTGACGTCGAGGTTCATCGGTCGCGACTACCCATGTGCAGCGGGGGGGCCGGTTTTTGGCTTATCTGCCCGCCCTCACGAATAGCCGCGGCCTGCAAAGAAGTGGTGAACGTGTCCCCATACCGCTGGGCTATGCGCGGTTATGGTTTCGAGGACCTTTCCAACGCCACCGGCAATTGATAAAACTTGGCCATGAACGCCCGCCGCACGTGCGTTTCCATCAATTTCACGTAAATTTGCGAGCGCATTGGCCGGTGGCGCAGCTGGCATGCCCTGCCTTGTGGCACTCTCGGGGCTTCACTAGGTTCAAGGTGCCCTACCACCTCCGGAAATAGCAATGCAGATTCGCGACGGCATCCTTGAGGCCATCGGCCACACGCCCCTGATCAAGCTCACACGCGCCTCGCAGGCCACGGGCTGCACCATCCTCGGTAAGGCCGAATTCATGAATCCGGGCGGTTCGGTGAAGGATCGCGCCGGCCGGCAGATGATCCTGGAAGCGGAGCAGCGCGGCGAACTCAAGCCCGGCGGCCTGGTGGTGGAGGCGACCGCCGGCAATACCGGCATCGGCCTGGCGCTGGTCGCCAATGCGCGCGGCTATCGCACGCTGATCGTCATTCCGCAGACGCAGAGCCAGGAGAAGAAAGACATGCTGCGGCTCGCCGGCGCCGAACTGGTCGAGGTGCCGGCGGTGGCCTTCAGCAATCCCAACAATTACCAGCATGTCGGACGGCGCCTGGCCGAGGAGCTGAAGAAGACGGAGAAGAACGGCGTCATCTTCGCCGACCAGTGGAATAACCTGGACAACCGCAAAGCACATTATGTCTCCACTGGACCCGAGATCTGGGACGAGACCGGCGGCAAGATCGACGGCTTCATCTGCGCCATCGGCACCGGCGGCACGCTCGCCGGCGTCGCCGCTTGCCTGCGCGAGAAGAAAAAAGACATTGTGATTGGGCTGGCCGATCCGCGCGGCGCCGGCATGTATAATTTGTTCGCGCATGGCGAAGCCAAGGCGAGCGATGGCGGCTCGATTACCGAGGGCATCGGGCTCGGCCGCGTCACGCCGATCGTCAAGGACTTGAAGGTCGACAAGCCCTATCTCATTCCCGACGAGGAAGCGGTGCCGCTGATCTTCGAGCTGTTGGAGCATGAGGGCCTGTGTCTCGGCGGCTCCTCCGGCATCAATGTCGCCGGCGCCATCCGCTTGGCCAAGGATCTCGGCCACGGCCACACCATCGTGACGGTGCTGGCCGACATCGGCACGCGCTATCAGTCGAAGCTGTTCAACCCGGATTTCCTGCGCGCCAAGAACTTGCCGGTGCCGGCCTGGCTGACGCGCAAGTCGGATATCAAACCGCCGTTCGTTTGAATGTGAGTCCTAAATGCCCACCGACTGCCTGTTCCGCGACGATTCCTATTTGAAGCAGTGCGAGGCGCGCGTGCTCGCGGTCACCGAGCAGGGCATCGTGCTCGACCGCACCGTATTCTACGCGGCTTCCGGCGGCCAGCCGGGCGATGCCGGCGCCCTCGCCGCTTCCGACGGCACGCGCCTTGTCATCGACAACGCGATCTATACCGACGCCGCCAAAACGGAAATCGCCCATGTGCCGGCGCCCGGCTCGCCTGCCCTCAAGGTCGGCGACGCGGTGACCGCGCTGATCGACTGGGAGAAACGCTACGGCCGCATGCGCATGCACACCGCGCTGCATCTGTTGTCGGCCGTGCTGCCCTATGCGGTGACCGGCGGCTCGGTCGGCGAGAGCGAAGGCCGGCTCGATTTCGACATTCCGGATGCCGGCCTCGACAAGGATGCCATCACCGCCAAGCTCGCCGAGATGGTGGCGCGCAATGCGGCGGTGAGCCACCGCTGGATCAGCGACGCCGAACTCGCAGCCAACCCCGGCCTAGTCAAGACCATGTCGGTGCAGCCGCCGATGGGCAGCGGCCGCGTGCGGCTGATCGAAATCGAAGGCCTCGACCTGCAGCCCTGCGGCGGCACGCATGTGCGTGGGCTCGCTGAGATCGGCACGGTGCGCGTGACGCAGATCGAGAAGAAGGGCAAGCTGAACCGCCGCGTGCGGCTGGCTTTCGTATCTTGAATTTGCGCATGATCTTTTCCGACCTTGCTTCGCCCGCCGAAGCGGGCTTCGCGAAGGCGGGAAACCGGTTCCCACTTTTCGGGATCATGCGCTAGCCCACCTCGCGCGTGTCCCTCACCTCGTAATGCTGCGTGCGCTCGTCGAATCCCCCGAGCAGCGCGCGCGCCTTCGGCGGCACCACCGCGGCTTCGTAGTCGGCGCCGGCAAAGACCTTGACCGCGCCCAGCGAGGCAAACCGCATGATGGTGACGAACTCCACCTCGTCGCCGACGTCCGCGCGCAACAGCTCGATGCGCTCAAACCCGGCAATGTTGCGGGCGAGGATGCCGGGAAATATCTCATCCTTGAGCAGCGCCTCGTAGGCATCGGCGTTTTGCGGGGTCGTCCACCCAGTCCAAATTCGTGCAATCATCGTTTCTCCTCGCTGCGTATCTATGCAACCCAAGCGCCACCTCGGCCGTTGCACTATGGCGGTAGATCGACCAAGCTTGTCGCCCGCTATAGTGGAGCCTGGCATGGCAAATTCAACGTCGAGCGCCGACTTGTCCAGCCCCTGGCTGAAATCGACCCAATGGCTCGCCGACAATCTTAAAAACGTTGTCGTGGTCGACGGCTCGTTCTATCTCGCCATCCAGAAGCGCGACGCCCGCGCCGAATATCTCGCCGGCCACATTCCCGGCGCGCTGTTCTTCGACATCGACGCCATCGCCGATCGCTCCATCGACCTGCCGCACATGCTGCCGGGGCCGAAGCAATTCGGGGAAATGGTCGGCGCGCTCGGGCTCGCCGAGACCGACAGCATCGTGGTCTATGACGGCAGCGGGCTTTATTCGGCGCCGCGCGTGTGGTGGACGCTGCGCATTTTCGGCGCCAGACAAGTTTTCATCCTCGATGGCGGCCTGCCGGCCTGGAAGGCGGAAGGCCGCCCGCTCGAGTCAGGCGAGGTCAAGCGCCCGCCGCGCGCCTTCAACGCCAAAATGGACACCGGCGCGGTCGCCATGGTCTCCGATGTGCAGATGGCGCTCGGCGACGGCAGCGCGCAGGTGCTGGATGCGCGCTCGGCCGGCCGCTTCGCCGGGCGCGAACCGGAGCCGCGCGCCGGCCTGCGCTCCGGCCACATGCCGGGCGCCTTCAACCTGCCCTTCGCCGAGCTGATCGACAACGGCCGCCTCGCTGCGCGCGACACCATCGCCGCCGCCTTCAAGAAAGCCGGCGTCGACACCGACAAGCCGGTGATCACCAGTTGCGGCTCCGGCGTCACCGCCGCCATCCTCACCTTCGCGCTCGACGCGCTCGGCAAGAAGGCCGGGCGCATTTATGACGGCTCCTGGGCGGAATGGGGCTCGCGGCCCGATCTGCCGGTGGTGAAGGATTAGCCGCCGGGCTTGAGCGGCTTGATGATGCGGTCGATCGCATCTTTCGCGTGCGCGACCTTGGGCAATTCCTTTTCAAGCAGGCTGAGGATGTCGGCTTTCATTTTTTCGGCGTCCGCGGTTTTATTGTTCAGCTCGCCCTGCAAACGAACGGCCTCGGTGCGCTCCTTTTGCGCGGCGCGCAACTCCGCCTGCACCGCTTCTTGATCGCTCAGAGCTTTCGCCTTTTCCTTTTCGGCGATCTTTCTCTTGTGCTCGGCGGCTGCAATGCTTTCCTCGGCAACAGCCTCGGCTTTCCTGGCGTTTGTTATCGCCTCGGCGGCGATATCCTGCATCGTCTTGGCCTTGGCCATCTCCGCATCGGCGGCCTTCTTGGCTTGCTCGGCAATTAGCTCGCGCTCGTTCGCCCTCTGCTCGGCTTCCCTCGTTTTGTCCAACTGAGCCGTCAGCTCTTTCTTGACGCGTTCCATTTCGGCTTTTGCGTCATCGGCGGCCTTCTGCTTCTTCTTGAGCTCAGCTATTTCGTCCTTTACGATGCCCTGAAGCCTTTCCAGCTCCTTCCGCTCGGCTTCCGTTTTGGCGATCGCGTCGTTCAGCGTCGCCTGACGCCTCTTGGCCTCCTCCTGCTCCTTGTTGGCATTGATGATCAGCTGTTCCGCCACCGCGCGCAGCTGCTCGGCCTGGGCGAACAGGTCTTTCGCCTCGGCCATTTTCCGTTCGGCCAATTCCCATTCCTGCTGGGCCTCGCGCTTCATCTCGTACGCCTGCTCGATCATCTTGAGCGCTTCGCGGCTGCAAGGCTTCCAATGCGGTTTGTGACGATGTTTATGGACGACCGGCGGCCGCTGGCACGGCGCCACGGCGACTTTGTCCTCGGTCCGCTTCTGGCCGGCGTCGGCCGGTGAATTGAACAACGCAAAAACGGCGCCCAACAGCGCCACCCAAAATACGCTTCGCACGGCTTCCCCCCGATGGTTGCGGCGAACGGCTTTGACGTTGGCTTGCGATGCCGCGGCGTTTTCCAATAGGCACGCGCACGCGAACTGTAACGCCGGTTTTAGTTTCGAAATATTTCAACCGCGTCATAACCGGCGCTCGCCTCGGCTTGCGCAAGGTGCCCGCCGCCTTGTCCCCGCAGTTATCCCCCATTCTGCGCCGCACCCGCGCCGGAGCGGTATTTCGATGGCTTGGCCCCCGCCGCCATCCCTGCTTTTGCCGGCGCGGCATAAATATATAAACTGGCGCATGTAATCCGCCGCTTCGGCACGAGGCACACGATGCTCTTCCGCCAGCTGTTCGACAGCGTCTCCGGCACCTACTCCTACCTGCTGGCCAGCCGCGCCGGAGGCGAAGCCTTGATCGTCGATCCGGTGCTGGAGAAGGTCGACCGCTATCTGCAATTGATCGGCGAACTCGACTTGAAGCTGGTGAAGGCCGTCGACACCCATCTGCACGCCGACCACATCACCGGGCTGGGCGCGCTGCGCGACCGCACGCATTGCATCACCGTGATGGGCGAGAACACCAAGGCCGACGTGGTGTCGATGCGCCTGTCCGAAGGCGACAAGCTCACCATCGAGGGCCTTTCGCTCGACGTGCTGTACACGCCAGGGCACACCGACGATTCCTATTCGTTCCTGATGCGCGACCGCGTGTTCACCGGCGATACGCTCTTGATCCGCGGCACCGGCCGCACCGATTTCCAGAACGGCGACGCCCGCGCGCAATATGACTCGCTGTTCGGCAAGCTGCTGCGCCTGCCCGACGAGACGCTGGTGTTTCCCGCGCACGACTACAAGGGCGACACCGTCTCCACCATCGGCGAGGAGAAGCGCTACAATCCGCGTTTGCAGGTGAAATCGGTCGACGACTATGTCGCGCTGATGGCCAGCCTCAATCTGCCCAATCCGAAGATGATGGACGTGGCGGTGCCGTCCAACATGCGCATCGGCCTGGCGCAAGCCGAGATCGCGCGCCGCGGCTGGGCGCTCGACGCGCGCCAAGCGATCGCGTTGGTCGGCCGGGCGGATGTTGCCTTTGTCGATCTGCGCGAAACGAGCGAGCGCCTCAAGCACGGCAGCATTCCCGGCGCGCTGCACGCGCCCTATGGCGACTTGCAGGACAATATCCGCGCCGGCGGCATGCTGCGCGAGCTCGCCCGCGTCAGCGACAAGCGCATCGTGTTCTATTGCGCCTTCGGCGAGCGCTCGGCCATGGCGGTGCAGGCGGCGCAGGATGCCGGCCTGCTGTCGGCGCTGCATGTCGAAGGCGGCCTCGATGCGTGGAAGAAGGCGCAGGGGCCGGTGGGGAGATGAGGTGGTGATGAGTGAAACCTTGCGTCGCGTGCAAACGCTCGTGGCAAGTGGCGAATATCGTGTGTCCCGACATGGCTTTCGCGAGCTTGCCGCCGATGATATTCTGCTCGACGATGTGATCGCGAGTGTCGAGGCTGCCGCGGTCGTTGAAGATTACCCAGACAGCCGCATGGAACCATCGGTATTGGTCTTGCAGTATGATCGGACCCGCCGGCCCATTCATGTGATGTGGGGCGTACCGAAAGCAACTGGCACACCGGCGGTCCTGGTGACGGCTTATCGACCGGCTCGCCAGCGATGGTCGGCAGATTTCAAGAGGCGAACATGACAACGACCCGCAGAGCAAAAGAGCTCATTCACGAAGGCAAGTACGCCGCGGAAGTCGATATCGATCTTCTTTATAGCGACGAGAGCTGGTCGCCGACGATGTCGCCGGACGATGCGCAAAAGCTGGAGAAGGTTCGCATCGCCCTGCGCCGTGGCGATATCGCCGGTGCGGCGAAATACGGCCGCGTGTTTGAATTGACCCCGGTCGCGGCGAAGTGACGGCGGCATGCTGCGCGAGCTCGCCCGCGTCAGCGACAAGCGCATCGTGTTCTATTGCGCCTTCGGCGAACGCTCGGCCATGGCGGTGCAGGACGCCGGCATGCTCACGGCGCTGCATGTCGAGGGCGGGATTGATGCGTGGAAGAAGGCCAGCGGGACGGTGGGGAGGTGAGCGGGGGCGGAATTCCCAGCGCTGGCGTTGAGGCGGCGCTGGCATTTTATAATATTAATCCTCGCGGACGGAAACGCGTCAGATGCTGACTAAACCAACCGTATTTATTCTTGGGGCGGGGGCTAGTGCAGCCTTTGATTTTCCAACAGGTCTAGGCCTGTGCAAACGCGTTGTAGAACGCCTCACAACGAATACAACAGTACAAATCCTAGGTGACGCCGGTTTCTCATTTGATCAAATTAAAGATTTTCAAAATGCTCTTCTTTTTTCCGGAAAGAATTCAGTCGATGCATTTTTAGAGCACCGAACAGAATATCTTTCCATTGGCAAAGCAGCCATGGCCGAGGCGTTAATCGGTTTCGAACAACCGAATGGACTTTTTGGCCATTGGGAAAACAACTGGCTTCGATATCTATATGAAAGGCTTAATTCAAGTTTCGATGATTTTAGCACCAACCGCGTCGCATTTATCACATTCAACTATGATCGCTCCTTGGAATATTTTCTTTGCACCGCATTACAATTTACCTATGGAAAATCTGCCGAGAGTTGCGCAACTGAATTAAATAAAATTCCGATTATCCATTTGCATGGTCGGCTTGGATTCTTGCCTTGGGATAGCGGAGGAAGCAGCCGTCATTATCGTCCCGAGATTGATCAGCGAGCTCTCGAAGTAAGTATCCAAAATATAAAGATCATCCACGAAGATATTTCGGACGGTCGCGACAGAGATTTTGAAAATGCGAAGCGCATTATCGGAGAGGCCGAACGAATCTATTTTCTTGGATTTGGGTATAATGAAATGAATATGCAGCGATTGGCGATTGACAGCATCCCGCCGGGGAAAGCTTGGGGAACGGCACACGGAGTTATCGGGACAGAACGAGCTCGAATCGCGCAAACTGGAGGGTCTAAAATCTGCCTTGCGCATGCACACGAAGACTGCTTTGTGTTTTTAAGAAACTACGTGTCTTGGAACTGACCGCTTACAAAAATTCTCTCATGCCGCGTCTGCCGGCCTCACTCGCTTCGCGATCTCCCCGCCCTTCGCGCGCTCGACCAGCGCGATGTCGTACTGGCTCTGCAAATCGAGCCAGAACTGCGCGCTGTTGCCGAAATAACGTCCGAGCCGCACCGCGGTGTCGGCGGTGATCGAGCGCCGCGCGTTGAGAATATCGGTGATGCGGCCGGACGGCACGCCGATGTCGAGCGACAGCCGGTTGGCGGAAAGCTTGCGCGCCGTCAGTTCGCGCTTGAGCAATCGGCCGGGATGAGAGATTGCGGGCATACTCGTTCTTTCGCTGGATGGCCCGAATATGATATACAACTTTTCATGACCATCGAAGACCTCGAAAAAGCCGTGTCGAAGCTGCCGCCCGAGCAATTCGCTAAATTCCGCGAATGGTTCGAGGCGTTCGATGCCGCGCGCTTCGATCAGAAGATCGAACGTGACGCCATGGCCGGCAAGCTTGATCCTCTCGCCGACCGGGCCGTCGCCGACTTCCGCAAAGGCCGCGCCCGCGAGCTATGAAGCATTTCGCCAGCCCCGCGTTCTGGGAGGCGTACCAACGACTTCCCGAACAGGTGCGCGCGCTGGCCGACAAGAACTACGCGCTGCTTAAGGAAAATCCCCAGCATCCATCGCTGAA
>JACQDO010000154.1 GCA_016201085.1 Hyphomicrobiales bacterium
ACCCACACCATCGACAGACTGACGCTGCCGATGCCGGGCCGCCACAACGCGCTCAACGCCACCGCGGCGATTGCCGTCGCGCATGAGCTCGGCCTCAAGGACGACGTCATCCGCAAGGCGCTGCAAGCATTCGGCGGCGTCAAGCGGCGCTTCACCAAAGTGGGGACATGGAACGGCGCCGTCATCATTGACGACTACGCGCATCACCCGGTGGAGATTGCGGCCGTCTTGCGCGCCGCGCGCGAGAGCGCCAAGGGCCAGGTGATCGCGGTGATGCAGCCGCACCGCTATACGCGGCTGCGCGACCTGTTCGAGCAATTCGCATCGTGCTTCAACGATGCCGACGCGGTGGTGATCGCGCCGGTCTACCCGGCCGGCGAAGCGCCGATTGCCGGCGTCGACCGCGATGCGCTGGTGGCGGCCTTGCGCGCGCACGGCCACCGCCAGGCGCTGGCGCTGGAAGCGCCGGAGAAACTCGCCGGCCTGGTCAAGAGTCTGGCCAAGCCCGGCGACTACGTGGTCTGCCTGGGCGCCGGCTCGATCACGCAATGGGCCTACGCGCTGCCTGGCGAATTGAAGGCGCTGTGGTGAATCTTTTTTCCTCCCCCGCGAAGCGTGGGGAGGGTCGCTCACCGAGCGTAGCGAGGTGAGCGGGGTGGGGGCGCTTTACAGCGCGTAGGGCGCAACAAGCGACTTGTCCGCCGTAGCTTTAGTGAAGGCAGAAGCGCATTATGCCACCTGGGCTGAGGCGGCGTAATAAAGCGATTGCGCCCGAGGGGCTGCCGGGCGAGCTTGCCGCGCTGGCGGCCATGGCTTAGATTTCCGACAAAGGATCGCGCCATGAACAAGGCTACTTTGATCGCCGAGGTTATGCGTTTGCCGCGCGACGAGCGCCTGCAGATCGGCGAGGAAATCTGGAACAGCCTGATCGACGACGAGCAATGGGCGCCGACGCCGGACCAACTGGCGGAAGCGCGTCGTCGATTGGAAGAGCATCGCCGCGATCCGTCGACAGCCGTTCCTGCGGAAAGAGTTCTGGCGCGGCTGCAGTCGCGTTTCGGATGACACGAAAGTTCGTCATTCGGCCCGAGGCTGAGACCGAGGCGATTGAAGCGGCGACTTGGTACGAGCAAAAGAACCGGACGTTGGCAGCAAGATTTGCACAGGAGTTCCGGTCAACCTTGGCAAAAGTCGTCAATAACCCGCTTCAGTATCAGATTGTCGAAGATGAAATACGCCGCGCTCCCGTAGCGGGCTTCCCGTATGGGATTTTGTACGTGGCTTCGGACGATGAGATAGTGATCCTGTCCTGCTTTCACGGCAGGCGCGATCCCGCCAGGTGGCGCGAGCGTCTAAGGCCATGACCTTTCCCGATATCGTGCCCGAGCTGAAAGCCCGTCTGCCCGAACTGCGCGGGCGGCTGTTGGCCAATCAGTCGCTCGCTAGCGTGAGCTGGTTTCAAACCGGCGGGCCGGCGCAGGCCTTCTTCATGCCGGAGGACGAGAACGATCTCGCCTATGTCTTGCGCAATCTGCCGGCCGAGATTCCGCTCACGGTGATCGGCGCCAGCTCCAATCTCATCATCCGCGACGGCGGCGTGCCCGGCGTCACGATCCGGCTCGGCCGCGGCTTCAACGCCATCGCCGTCGAGGACGGCCAGCGCGTGCGCGCCGGCACCGCGGCGCTCGATGCCCATGTCGCGCGCGAGGCGCTGAAGGCCGCCATTGCCGGGCTCGAGTTCTACAGCGGCATCCCCGGCACCATCGGCGGCGCGCTGCGCATGAACGGCGGCGCCTATGGGGCTGAGACCAAGGATGTGCTGATCGAGGCGCGCGGCGTCGACCGGGCGGGCAATCTGCGCACGTTCGCCAATGCCGACATGGGATTTTCCTATCGTCACTGCGCCGTGCCGGAGGACGTCATATTCACCGGCGCGCTGCTGCAGGGCCGCGCCGGCGACCCCGCCGCGATCGCGGCCGAGATGGAGCGCATCAAGCAGGCGCGCAAGGCCACGCAGCCGCCGAACAAGACCTGCGGCTCGACCTTCAAGAATCCGCCCGGCCAGCGCGCCTGGAAACTGGTCGACGAGGCCGGCTGCCGCGGCCTGCGCGTCGGCGGCGCGCAGGTCTCCGATCTGCACTGCAATTTCCTCATCAATCTCGGCAATGCCACCGCCGCCGACATCGAAACGCTCGGCGAAACCGTGCGCGCGCGGGTGAAGGAGAAGTCCGGCATCGAGCTGGAATGGGAAATTAAGAGGATTGGGATTTTCTCTTAATACCTCCCCTTTCAGGGGAGGGATAAGAAGCTGAGGATCGAATGATGAAACACGTCGCGGTCTTGATGGGCGGATGGTCGGCCGAGCGCGAAGTCTCATTGCGCTCCGGCAAGGCCTGCGCCGATGCGCTGGAGCGGCTCGGCTCGTACAAGGTCAGCCGCATCGACGTCAGCCGCGATATCGCCGCGACGCTCAGTGCGCTCAAGCCCGACGTCGCCCTCAACGTGCTGCACGGCCGTCCCGGCGAGGACGGTACGCTGCAAGGCCTGTTGGAGATCGCCGGCATTCCCTACACGCATTCCGGCGTCATGGCCTCGGCGGTGGCCATGCAGAAGGACATCGCCAAGACGCTGCTCAAGGCCGGCGGCGTGCCGGTGCCGGGCGGCATGGTGGTGTCGCGTCTCGACGCGGCGAAGAAGCATCTGCTGCCGCCGCCTTATGTGATCAAGCCGCTGGCGGAAGGCTCCAGCGTCGGCGTGTTCATCGTGCGCGAGGACCACAAGCATCCGCCGCAGGAGCTCTCGCGCGCCGACTGGACGTTCGGCGAGCGCGTGCTGGTCGAGCCGTTCATTCCCGGCAAGGAGCTGACCTGCGCGGTGATGGGCGAGACGGCGCTCGGCGTCATCGAGATCGTGCCCACCACCAAGTTCTACGACTACGAATCGAAATACGCGCCCGGCGGCTCCAAACATATTTTGCCGGCGCCGATCCCGCCCGCCGTTTACGAGCAATGCCGGCGGCTGTCGCTCGCCGCGCACCGCGCACTCGGTTGCCGCGGCATCAGCCGCGCCGATTTCCGCTACGACGCTTCCGCCGACGGCCACGGCCTCTATTGCCTGGAGGTCAACACCCAGCCGGGCATGACCGAGACCTCGCTGGTGCCGGAAATGGCGCAGCACGCCGGCATCTCGTTCGAGGACCTGGTGCGCTGGATGGTCGAGGACGCCTCGCTCGATCGCTGAGGCGTGTCAACGGACCCCCGTCACTTGAGCTTTTGCTGCGCGTCGAACGCTCGCTTCAGCGCAATGGCTCGTTCAAGCAATTGACCGGAGGGCGAAAGATCGCGCGGCGGGCGGTCGCTGCGTTTGCGCCAGCCATAGCGCTCGACCATGCGGTGCAAGGTGCGCAGGCTGATACCCATAGCGACTGCGATCGACGGCATCGGTTGGTCGGTGTCTTCATAACGCCGTTTGGCGGCGGCGAGGAGTCGGGGCGTGTATCGCGCCATGGCGATGCTCCTTTCGGGCAGTGGGTGTGGGAAGAGCTCGGCAAAGGCGCGGCAGGCGCCGTCTTGAATTTTGATAAAAGATATGTATTATACCGATATAACAGATATCACATATAATCAGGATAATACGATGTCGGTGGTGACCTCGGCCGAGTTTCAACGAAAGCTCGGGCTTTATCAGGACAAGGCGCTGGCCGAGCCGGTGACCATCACCAGGAACGGCCGCGAGCGGCTGGTGCTGCTGTCGGTCGAGGAATACCAGCGGCTCAAGCGCCGCGACCGGCGGGTGGGGCTGACATCCGAACTATCCGAGGAATGGATCGAAGCGGTGAGTAAGGCAGTGGTGCCGGAAGAGTACGGTCATCTCGACGCTGAATTGAAAGACTGGAAGCCGTGACCATCCCGGTCCCGGAGGCCGGTCTCGTCATCCGCTACAGCTATCTCTGGCACAGCGAATATCTTGCAGGCCGTGAGGAAGGTCAGAAGGACAGCCGATTCGTCCGACGCGGTAGAGATTCCACCGCGCCTCAAGGAGCAACTGCGTCTCGACGCCGAGCGCTCATGGTTTGTGGTGTCGGAATGGAACGATTTTGTTTGGCCCGGCCCCGACCTGCGGCCGGTGCCCGGCGCCGATCCTACGTCGGTGGCTTACGGATTTCTGCCGCCGCGCTTCTTCAACGCCGTGCGCCAGCGCTTTCTTGAACATACGCGGAAAGGTCGCGCGCGCGCCGTGCAGCGTACGGAATAGCGGATTGTCTGGGAGATTGCCGCGTCGGGGGGTGGCGGCCGGGCGCAGCTATCGAGCCTGCCTGGAATCTAGTCCAGCAGCGTCACGCTGTCAAGGACTTAAATCATGGATATTTGTGGAATTAGGCAATGATGCAGAAAAAGAACCCCTATATCGGTTCCAGCTTCGAAAGCTGGCTGGACGAACAAGGCATCCGCGAGGAGGTCACCGCCGCCGCGATCAAGGCCGTGATCGCGCACCAGCTCGCCGACGAAATGAAAAAGAAAAAGATCACCAAGGAGATTTTAGACAAGATACCGGACGAAGAGCTGAAAAATATCGTTCTGAACGACTGGCTACAATGAATACAATGGAAAATGAAATTACTTATTTTGATAATTCAGAAACCTTTTATGTATATACACGTAAAAGTAAAGAAACGACTGGTTGTGTATCAATTGATCATCAT
>JACQDO010000178.1 GCA_016201085.1 Hyphomicrobiales bacterium
GCTAGATCGCAGGTCGCGACCAGCTGGCAGCCGGCCGCGGTGGCGACGCCTTCCACTGCCGCGATCACCGGCTGCGGCAGGTTGACGATCGCCTGCATCAGCTTGCTGCAATCCTGCATCAGTTGGCGCGTATAGGCGCGGCCGCCGTCGCTGTCGGCGCGATGGGCGGTGACTTCCTTGAGATCGTGGCCGGCGGAGAAGGCCGGCCCGTTGGCCGCCAGCACCACGGCGCGGATCGTCCGGTCGGCGGCGATTTCGGTGAAGGCGGCGGATAACGCGCTCAGCATCGCTTCCGACAGGCTGTTGCGCGCCTGCGGGCGGTTGAGCACGAGGATGGCGATGTCCTTGTCGCGCTCGCGCAGCAGCACGGGCGCCGTGGCTTGGATATTCATGACGCGAAGCTTAACCCGAAGCGGCGGCTTCCGGTACAGCCGCGGTCATGCAAAATGGTATGGCGGACCGCCGGATGGCCGGCGAGGGGGGCCTGCATGCCGTCACCTGCACTGAATACGGACGAGATCGCCAAACTGCTGCATGAGGTGTTTCCGCAGGCGTTCTATCCGGGCTGCGATCACAGCATCGAGCGTGTCGATTATGGCGACGTGCGTGTGCGCTGGCGGTTCGACCCGGGCAGCTTGCGCCCGGGCGGCACGATTTCCGGGCCGACCATGATGGAATTGGCCGACTTCGCCATGTATGTCGCCGTGTTTTCGGCGATCGGGCCGCAGCCGCTGGCGGTGACCACCAATCTTACCATCAATTTTCTGCGCAAGCCGGCGCAGGCCGACCTTGTTGCCGATGCCAAATTGATGAAGGTCGGCAAGCGCTTAGCGGTAGGGGAGGTGACCATTTATTCGGTCGGAATGGCGGAGCCGGTGGCGCACGTCACCGCCACCTATTCCATCCCGGCGCAGCGGTGATTAGCCGCTGGTGCTAAATTACCATTCTTATAACCAATTGATGTTGTTTATGACTTTAGCGCAGGAGGGCGTTGACCTCGCCTGTCCGCTCGGCTACATAGCCGCAACTTCGGCGCGACTGCGCGCCTAAATTTCCAAGGATTCGTCATGAAGACCTATTCGGCCAAAGCCGCCGACATCGAGAAGAAATGGATTTCGATCGACGCCACCGGGCTGGTGATCGGCCGGCTCGCCACGATCGTCGCGATGAGGCTGCGCGGCAAGCACAAGGCGACCTACACCCCGCACGTCGACGACGGTGACAACGTCATCGTCATCAACGCCGCCAAGGCGGTGTTCACCGGCCGCAAGAAAGAAAAGAAGGTTTACTACCACCACACCGGCTTCATCGGCGGCATCAAAGAACGCACGGCCAAGCAAATTATGGACGGCCGCTTCCCCGAACGCGTGGTCGAGAAGGCGGTCGAGCGCATGCTGCCGCGCGGACCGCTCGGCCGCGTGCAATACGGCAATCTGCGCGTCTATCCGGGCGCCGAGCATCCGCACGAGGCGCAGAAGCCCGAGCCGCTCGATGTTGCCGCCATGAACCGCAAGAACGTGAGGAGTGCCTGACCGTGGCCGAGACCGTACAGTCGCTGGAAGGATTGGCGAGCCTCAAGCCGGCAGCACCCGAGGCGCCGCAATACGTGCAGAAGCTCGACGCGCAGGGCCGCGCCTATGCCACCGGCAAGCGCAAGAACGCGGTCGCCCGCGTCTGGATCAAGCCCGGCTCCGGCAAGATCGTCGTCAACACCAAGACCGTGGAAGTATTTTTCGCGCGTCCGGTGCTGCGCATGCTGATCCAGCAGCCGCTGGTCGCCGCCAATCGCACCGGGCAATACGATGTGACCTGCACCGTCTCCGGTGGCGGCCTGTCCGGCCAGGCCGGCGCGGTGCGCCATGGCCTGTCCAAGGCGCTGACCTATTTCGAACCGGAGCTGCGCAGTCCGCTCAAGCGCGGCGGCTTCCTCACCCGCGACTCGCGCGTGGTCGAACGCAAGAAGTACGGCCGGGCCAAGGCGCGGCGCTCCTTCCAGTTCTCCAAGCGTTAACAAAAAGCTATCGCGTTCGGACGAAAGGGCACGCAAAACGCGTGCCCTTTTGTTTTGCGCTGAGCGATTGCCTCGAATTGCGGCGTATTCATTTACCGTTCGGCAACGCTGTTTAGTAAGTGCCGAGCGCGCAGTAACACCTATCAAACCATGGCGGGCTAGGTTTAACGCGGGCCAGGGTTCGGTGGGTTCCATGACGCTTGACGTCCAGACATTGTCGGTTGTGACGGTATTCGTCACGGCGCTGCTTGGGGCATTGCTCGTTTTCGCGGGCTTGCAGAACCGGGCCGTGCGCGCGCCCATGATCTGGGGCGCCGCCTATATCGTCGGTGCCGTGGGCTTGGCGCTCATCACCACGCACGGCGCGGCGCCCGATTGGCTCTCGATCACCATCGCCAACGGACTTGTGCTGCTGGGCTCCGCGCTCACCTGGGCCGGCGCGCGCATGTTCGACGGCCGGCCGGTTCGTCCCGGTCTGGTGCTGGCGGCGCCGGCGCTGTGGCTGATCGCCTGCATGGTTCCCGCCTTCGAGCGCGACATCAATCTGCGCGTGGTGCTGGTCTCCGCGTTGATGGCCATGCTCGCCGCGGTCACGGCGGAAGAATTCTGGCGCGGCCGCTCCGAACCGCTGATGTCGCGCTGGCCGACGGTGTGCGCGCTGCTCGCTTATGCGGCGGCGCTGCTGGCGCGCATTCCGGCCACGATGCTGTCGCCGATCCTGCAAGGCCAGTCGATCATGAGCGGCGTGTCGTTCGCGCTGCTTGCTTTCGGAACGCTGCTGTTCACGGTGGTGCTGGCCTTCCTGCTGCTCAACATGACCAAGGAACGCACCGAGTTGCAGCACAAGATCGCATCGCTGATCGATCCGCTGAGCGGCGTGCCGAACCGGCGTGCTTTCCTCGAGGGCGCCAACCGGTTGCTGATGCAGCAGAGCCTCGATTACGAGCCGCTGGCCGTGTTGCTGTTCGATCTCGACCGCTTCAAGACGATCAACGACCAGCTCGGCCATGGCACCGGCGATATGGTGCTGCAGATATTCGCCTCGACCGCGAGCCACACGCTCGGGTCCGACACGATGTTCGGCCGCATCGGCGGCGAGGAATTTGCCGCCGTGCTGCCGGTCGGCGATCTCGGCGAAGCGGTGGCGATCGCCGATCGCGTGCGTCGCAATTTCGCCAAAGCGGCGGCGGCGCATGGCACCGACGATCTGCTACCCAGCGTCAGCGTTGGCGTGACCTTGGGCTGCGATCCGTCCTTGCCGGTGGCCGGTCTGCTGGCGGCCGCCGACCAGGCGCTGTATCGCGCCAAGGCGAACGGCCGCAATCGTGTGGAAAGTTCCGAACCCGAAATGAGCGAAACGGCGGCGCAGAAAAAAGCGGACGCGCGGCCAAGCGACCGGCGTGGCTGGCGGCAGACCGCCGTGCGGGCCTGAACGCCTGGGAATTTAAGCGAATTTAGACAAATTTTTCCTCGAAGCTTGCGCATTAGCGCAAGGTTTTGCGCACATCCATGTTGGTATCCTTTGCCCGCGCGGCCCGGTATCCGGAGTGTGCCGGAGGGCGGCAATGGAAATTGAATGGTCGCCGCAGCCAATCTTCAGCTGTCCGCCTTGGATATACCGACGCTCGCGGTCGTGGCGGTGTGCGTTGCCGCGCTGCTTGGAATATTTCTGCTGTTCGCCTGGCTGCAACAGCGCAGCGACCGCGCGCTGGCCTGGTGGGGCTCGGCCTATCTGATCGGCGCGTCTTCGATCGCCTTGTGGGGAGCGCCTTCGCCGCCGTACCATCTGCCGCAGGAAATGCCGGAAGTGGAACGGCGTGCGTCTGTTCCACGGGCGCCCGCTGCTGCCGCTCGCTACATTCGCCGGCGCCGCGGCATGGCTGCTGCTGTGCCAGCTGCCGGTGCTGTCGCCAGAGAGCAATGGCCGCATCGCTCTCGGCGTGCTGGTGGTCGCAGCCTACACATTCGTCATCGCATTCGAGCTATGGCGCGAGCGGCGCAAGTCGCTGCGTTCGCGCACCGCCGCCATTGTGGTGCCCAGTCTGCACGCCGCGATTTTCCTGATGCCGCTCGTCATGAAGGCAGTCCTGCCGGACAGTGCTTCCGGCGGTTGGCTGACGTTGTTCGCATTCGAGACGATCATCTACGCGGTCGGTGCCGCCTTCGTCGTGCTGGTGATGGTCAAGGATCAGCAGGTTCATGTCTATCGCAACGCCGCCAACACCGATCACCTGACCGGCTTGCTCAACCGCCGCGCCTTCATGGACAGCGCGCATACGCTCAGCAAGCATCAAGGCGAACGGGGCGAGCCGTTGACGCTGATGATGTTCGATCTCGATCATTTCAAGTCGATCAACGATCGCTTCGGGCATGCGGTGGGCGACGATGTGCTGCGCGTGTTTGCAAAGGTGGCGAGCGGCAACATGCGCACGAACGACATCATTGGCCGGCTGGGCGGCGAGGAATTCGCGGCCATCGTGCCCGGTTCGATGGATGTGGCCAGAAGCATCGCCGAACGCCTGCGCAACGGCTTCGAGACGTCCGGCGCGCGGGTGGGCGAGCATGCCATCGGCGCGACCGTCAGCATCGGCGCCGCCACCTCAAATGAGCCGGTGAGCGATATCGACGCCTTGATCATCCGCGCCGATAGCGCGCTCTACAGCGCCAAGCATGCCGGCCGCAACCGCCTGCATGCGGCGGAAGACGAACCGCCGCGCGGCGAGCGCGAGCGGTCGATCGCCGCGGCGTGCAAGACGCAGTCGGGCACGCGCGGGTGGTGGCCACTGCGCAAGAGCGCCGCGCGGCGGGCCAAACCGGTCGGTTCGACGGCAGGTTAGGGCGTCGCCGACGACCTCCATTTCGGTCAAAATCCGTCATAGAGGCCCGTTCGCACCGAGCCAAGCGCGCTCCGGTGCCGCGGAAATTGATGCCCGCGAGGCTTGAGCAATGGCAGCCGTCTCGGCAATCATGACGGCATGCATCGCTGTTTCGCTCGGGCCAAATCGTGACGCGCATCCTTGTGACCGGCGCATCGGGCTTCATCGGACGCGCTCTGGTCGCCGAGCTCGCCAACGCGGGGCATTCCGTGCGAGCGGCAATGCGGGAGCCGGCCGACATATTCGCTCAGTCGGTCGAAGTGATTGCGGTATCGGATTTGACGCGCCCAATCGAGTGGCGCCCGCTGTTAAAAGAGGTCGAGACGGTGGTTCACCTCGCGGGTACCGCGCGTGCTGGGCCTGAGATTGCCGAGCATGTCTATGACCGAGTCAACCGTCTCGCGACTGCCGAACTGGCGCACACCGCGAAAGCCGTCGGGATCGGCCACCTCGTCTTCATGTCGTCGATCCGCGCGCAGAGCGGGCCGGATTCGACCAGGATTCTGCGCGAAACCGATACGCCGAATCCAACCGACGCTTACGGGCGTTCCAAACTTGCCGCCGAGGAGGCGGTGCGCGCCGCTGGCGTGCCGTTCACGATTCTGCGCCCGGCCTTGATCTATGGCCCCGGCGTGAAAGGTAATTTCGCGCGATTGATGGAGCTTGCGCGAAAACCATGGCCGCTGCCATTCGGTCTCTGTCGCAACCGCCGATCGCTGCTCGGGCGGCGGAATCTGATCGACGCCGTTCACCTCGTCTTGGCGTCGCCGGCGAGCAAAGGCGAGACCTACGTCGTGGCGGACCCGATGGCGCTAACGTTGGCGGAGATTGTCGCGGCGTTACGTGCCGGCGAAGGGCGGAGAGCGGGATTATGGCCTGTCCCTCCGGCATTGATTGCGCTTGCCGCGAGCGCCGTCGGCCGTGCGCAAGAATGGCAGCGTGCCAAAGGGACATTGGTCGCCGATCCGACAAAAATTATCGATGCGGGGTGGAAACCCGCATTTGATACGAGGGCGGGCCTTGCCTCGCTGGCCCGCGCAATATCACAGACGCCAAACGGACATGCCTAAGTCAGCCGCCAGATCGCATGCCGAGACTGCGAGCGGGTAGGTCGCAACGTCTCGTTAACGATATCGGCGTTAGCATGCGCCGATGGTGCGTATTCCCAATAGCGGCCAGGCCGAGGCTCAGGTGCTTGCGCTCGAGGCATATGCCGAGCGCGCCGGTGCCGCGCTGGCCTGCGCCTATTCCTCGTCGGCCGAATTGGACGCCGCGCTGATCGCGCAGCGCCGCGCCGCCGGCGTCTACGGCCCCCGGCGGCATCGCAAGCAACTGCTGGCGACCGGCGCCGGCATTGCGGCCGCTCTGGCGGTCATCGTTTTCCTGATGGCCTGATCGATCCGCTCGCCGCCTTAATCATTACTGCTCGATGCGGATATTGTTGTCGCGGATCACCTGACCCCAACGCGCGATTTCGCTCTTGAGCAGCGCGCGCCCTGCCGCGGGCGCAAGTTCATCCTTCGGGAAAGCGGAGACGCCGGCGGCTGCCCAGGGCTTGAGAATGGCCGCATCGGATACGATTTCCTGCAGCGCGGAATTCAATTCTTTGATGACCGACTCCGGCGTGCCGCTGGGCGCGAACAGCGCCTGCCAATATTGAATCTCGAACTTCGCTCCAAATAGCTGCACAAAACTTTCGGCGGCAGGCAGCAGCGAGGATTTTTCCCTGGCGGTGATGCCATAGGCCTTCAATTTCCCGGCCAGAACCTGCGGCGCCAGCTGCTGCGGCGTGCCGAAGAACAAATCGACATGGCCGCCGAGCAGATCGGTGACCAGCGGCGCCCCGCCGCGATACGGAATCTGGTCGGCCGTGAGCTTGGTCTCTTGCAGGAAAATATTGGTGGCGAGATGGCCGGTGGTGCCGTATCCGGCGATCGCCGCCTTGGCCCGATGCGTTTTCATCCAGGCGATGAGTTCGGCAAGCGTATTGGGCTCAAGGTCCTTGCGCCCGACCAGCACCAGCGGATTGCGGTTGATGAACATCACCGGCGTCAGGTCTTTTTCCGTGTCGAACGGCAGCGCTTTATAAAGCGTGACGTTGGCGGCGATCGCCAGATTGTGCAGCAGCAGCGTGTAGCCGTCCGGCGCCGCGTGCGCGACCTGGTTGGTGGCGATGTTGGTACCGCCGCCGGTGACGTTCTGCACGATGAAATTCTGCTTGAACTTTTCCGACAGCGCATGCGCGACCGTGCGCGCGGTTTCGTCGGTCGGCCCGCCGGCGGAATAGGGCACGATGATGGTGACGGTGCGGTTTGGATAAGGCTGCGCCGCAGCCGGCGCGGCAAATACTGAGAGCCCAAACACGGCCAGTGCAGCGGCAACGAGCGGTTTCATCGCAACCTCCCCAGGCAATAAACCGCGTGGAGCTTAGCTGTTTTTTCCGGAAAATTCAGGGCCTATTCTTTCGCCGGCCCCAAAAGAAAACGGGCGCCTCCTGGCGCGAGGCGGATGCCGCGGCGAGTTAGGCGAGAGTGCTTTCACAAGCCCAGACGCGCACGCCACAAATGCTTGAGCGTTTCCAGGACCACGAGCACAACTCCGCCGGCGGCGAGCGTCAATGCCAGATCGTCGGCATGCAGCGGGCCAAACCGAAACAGCGCGCTTGTGGCGGGCCAAAGCAGGCTCAGGCCCAAAATCATCGCAATCGTCAGAATTATCCATGCCAGCGTAGGATTAGGACGCCGAAATGCCGCGACCAGCGACGTACTGAACGAGCGGTTGACCAGAATGAGACTGACGATCGAAAGCACCAGCGAAAAGAACGTCAGCGCCCGCACCTCGTCTTCCGGCATGCCACGTTGGTGCGCGATCACAAAAATGGCGCCAACGAGACCGAACGCAAGCCCGCCCTGCAAGACGCTCCAGCCGACCAGTGGCCACGAGAATAGAGGCGCTTCGGGCGGGCGCGGCTTGCGGCGCATGACGTCCTCTTCATCCGTCTCGGCCTCGAACACCAGCGAACACACCGGGTCGATGACCATTTCGAGGAAGGCGATATGTATGGGGCTGAAAATAATGGGTAGGCCGAAGATCAGCGGCAGCAGCGCCAGCCCGGCGATGGGGACGTGCACCGCGAAGATGAAGCCCATGGCCTTGCGCACGTTGTCGTAAATCCGCCGCCCCAGCCGGATCGCGGTGACGATCGAGCCGAAGTCGTCGTCCAGCAGCACGATGGACGAGGCTTCGCGCGCGACGTCGGTGCCGCGCCCGCCCATGGCGACGCCGATATGCGCGGCTTTGAGCGACGGCGCGTCATTCACGCCGTCGCCGGTCATCGCCACGATTTCACCGTCGGACTTCAGGGCTTGGACGATGCGCAGCTTCTGCTCGGGCATGATGCGCGCGAACACGCTTGCCGTCTTCGCGCGCCGGGCAAGTTCGGAATCGTCGAGGCGTTCGATCGCATCGCCGGTCATGACCTCGGAAGCGTCGAGCCCGGCCTGCTGCGCGATGGCGCGCGCGGTCGCCGGGTAATCGCCCGTGATCATCACGACTCGGATGCCGGCCGAGCGGCATTCGCGCACGGCGTCCGGCACGCTCGGCCGCAGCGGATCGGCGAGGCCGACGAGACCGAGAAACACGAACGGAAAATCGCGCTGCGATTCCGGCCAGCGCTCCCCCTCATGCGCGGCTTTCGCCACGCCCAGCACGCGCAGCCCCTCGGCGGCCATGGCATCCACCGCATGACGCACGGCTTCCAGTTCCGCCGGTGCAAGACGGCAAAGGTGGGCGACGGCTTCGGGCGCGCCCTTGGCCGCGACCGCGAAGGAGGGCGTGTCCTCGTCCGTTTGCCAAAGTTGGGTCATGGCCAGAAGATCGGGCCGCAGCCCATAGCTGTGCGCGAGTTTCCAGTCCGGCCCCGGTAGACCGTCCGCCACTTTCAGTCCGTCGCGGGCGAATTCATGGAAGGCTTTTTCCATGGGATCGAATGGCACGGGCGCGCTGGCCAGCAGGCCATGCAGCGCGAGTTCCCGGAAATTGCCGGGCACTGTGGCGTCGGTTGCCTCGCGCAGTCGAAAGACAGCGCCATCCGGAAGCCGAAGTTCAGCGATGGACATTCGGTTCTCGGTCAGCGTGCCGGTCTTGTCCGTGCACAGCACCGTGGCCGAGCCGAGCGTTTCGATGGAAGCGGCGCGCCGGGTGAGCACGCGTGCCTTCGAAATCCGCCACGCCCCCATCGCCATGAACACGGTGAGCACGACCGGAAATTCTTCCGGCAGCATCGACATGCCGATCGTGATCCCGGCGAGCACCGCATCGAGCCATCCGCCCCGCAACGTGCCGTAAAGCACGACCGCCAAGATGCTGACGGCTGCTCCGCCGAGCGCAGCCAGCCGCACCAGCCGCGCGGTCTGCACCTGCAGCCGGGGCGGTTCGGTTTCCAGCGCGTGAAGCGATTGGCCGATCTTGCCGATTTCGCTGCGCGGTCCGGTCGCGACGACCTCCGCAATGCCGCTGCCCCGCACTACGAGTGCGCCGGAATAGACAAAAGGCAGATCGTCGCCGCCCGGCCGGGCGCGGCTGGCCGGGATATCGGTGGCAGCAATCTTGCGCACCGGCACCGACTCCCCCGTCAGCAGCGATTCATCGACCTGAAGATCGTGGGCCTGTACCAGAACGGCGTCGGCGGGAATGCGGTCGCCTTCGGCGAGCACAATGAGGTCGCCGCGCGCTACCTCGCGGCCGGCGATGCGCCTGCGCGTGCCGTCGCGGATCACCAGCGCGCGGGGACTGGTGAGATCGCGCAGCGCCTCCAGCACGCGCTCGGTGCGCGTTTCCTGAATGACGGTAATCGCCACCGACAGGAGCGCGAACACGAGCAGGATGAGCGCTTCTTTCAGGTCGCCGAGCAGCAGGTAGATAAAGCCGCCGCCAAGCAGCAGCGCGAGCATCGGTTCGCGAAGAACCTCCAGGACGATACGCAGCGGCGTACGCCGGTCCTGGTGGGGCAGTTCGTTGTATCCCTCCGACTGTAGCCGTTGCCGCGCTTCAATCGCGCTAAGGCCGGACATGGAAACAGAGGGGGAAGGGCCATTTGTCACGGCGCGAAGAATACCGAATTTTGCACGGTTCGGAGGCATCGTGACGTAAAGCGCGTCCGCAGCCAATCGTCACCTAAATATCTGGTTATCGCAGTCCCCACGCCGAAATCGCGTTTGTTGATGCATACGCGTTCCTGCCGGTCAGCTTGCAAAACAAACCGGGCGCCTCTGGTTAAGAGGCGCCCGATGGAGTTGCATCGCTTTCGCGACGAATGGGAGGAATGTTAGGCCGAATAGTACATGTCGTATTCGACCGGATGCGGGCTGTGCTCGAAGCGGATCACTTCCGTCATCTTCAGTTCGATGTAGCTGTCGATGAAGTCGTCGTCGAACACGCCGCCGGCCTTGAGGAACTCGCGATCCTTGTCGAGATTGGCGAGCGCCTCGCGCAACGAGCCGCACACCGTCGGGATTTTCTTGAGCTCGTTCGGCGGCAGATCGTAGAGGTCCTTGTCCATCGCGCTGCCCGGATCGAGCTTGTGCTTGACGCCGTCGAGGCCGGCCATCGTCATCGCGGCGAAGGCGAGGTACGGATTGGCGAGCGGATCGGGGAAACGTACCTCGACGCGCTTGGCCTTCGGGTTGGTGGTGTAGGGGATGCGGCAGGAGGCCGAGCGGTTGCGCGCCGAATAGGCGAGCAGCACCGGCGCTTCGAAACCCGGCACCAGACGCTTGTAGGAGTTGGTGGTCGGGTTGGTGAAGGCGTTGATGGTCTTGGCGTGCTTGAGGATGCCGCCGATGTAGTAGAGGCAGGTGTCCGACAGGTCGGCGTACTTGTTGCCGGCAAACACGGGCGTCGAGCCCTTCCAGATCGACTGGTGCACGTGCATGCCGGAGCCGTTGTCGCCGAACACGGGCTTGGGCATGAAGCACACGGTTTTGCCGTAGGCCTGGGCCACGTTCTGGCAGACATACTTGTAGATCTGCATGGCGTCTGCGCTCTGCACCAGCGGGCAGAACTTGATGCCGAGCTCGTGCTGGGCCGAGGCCACCTCATGGTGGTGCTTTTCCACCGTCACGCCCATCTCGGCCATCACCGAGAGCATCTCGGAGCGGATGTCCTGGGCGCTGTCGACCGGCGGCACCGGGAAGTAGCCCTGCTTGGTGCGTGGGCGGTGGCCGAGGTTGCCCATCTCGTAGTCGGTGCC
>JACQDO010000179.1 GCA_016201085.1 Hyphomicrobiales bacterium
CCAGCGGCTGACCCCCGAGCAGTTCAATATCCTGCGCAAGCACGGCACCGAACGGCCCGGCACCAGCGCGCTCAATCGCGAGAAGCGCAAGGGCGTCTTCGCATGCGCCGGCTGCGACCTGCCGCTGTTCTCGTCCGACACCAAGTTCGAGAGCGGCACCGGCTGGCCGAGCTTCTTTCAGCCGTTGCCGGACGCGATCGAGACCACGTCGGATAGCTCGTATTTCATGGTGCGCACCGAGGTGCACTGCAAACGCTGCCTCGGCCATCTCGGCCATGTGTTCGACGACGGCCCCAAGCCGACCGGCCTGCGCTACTGCATGAACGGCGTGGCGCTGAAATTCGTGCCGCAGGCAGGCGGTCAGACATAAGACCTTTCTGCCTGCCCGGCACAAGGCATGTGCTCGGGCCGGCCGAAGGCCGGACCCGAGTGCCGGGCATGACGGCGTTGGATAATTTGCCCTAGCCGAATCAGCGCAGCTTTCTTACCCCTCGGGTGAGGGGGCGGGATGCCGCAATCGCAGCCGAAAGCCGGGTCGCTCAACGTGCCGCAAGCGCTGGCGCAGGCACTCGAGCGGCACCAGCAGGGCCGCCTGGCGGAAGCCGAGCGGCTCTATGCCGCCATCCTCGCTGTGCGGCCCGACCACATCGATGCCTTGCAGATGATGGGGCTGGTCAAGCTCGCGCTGGGCCAGCCGGCGGAGGCGTTGCGCCTGATGTCGGCGGCGATGCGGGTGCGCACGCCGTCGCCGCAGATCCTGTTGAACCACGGCATTGTGCTCAATGCCCTCAATCGCCAGCAGGAGGCGATCGACAGCTTCGACAAGGCGATCAAGCTTAAATCCAAATATGCCGAGGCGCATAATAATCGCGGCGCCACGCTGGCCTCGCTCGGCCGCCACGACGAGGCGCTGGAAAGCCTGCGCAAGGCTGCCGCCATCAAGCCGGATTATGCCGAAGCGCATTACAATATCGGCACCTCGCTGCGTGCCCTCGGCCGCTACGACGAGGCGCTCAAAAGTTTCGATCGCGCGCTGGCGTTGCAGCCGAAATATTTCAAGGCGCACAACAATCGCGGTGCGGTGCTGGAGGCGCAAGTGCGGACGCCGGAGGCGTTGGCCGCTTACGAGCGCGCGCTTGCCATCAATCCCGGATTCACCGAGGCGCGCAATAATCGCATTCGCGTCCTGGGAGCGCTCAACCGCTACGACGAGGCGCTGGCGAGTCTCGATCAGATCTTGACGTTCAAGCCCGACGACGCGGAGATCTATTACGAACGCGGCAAGCTCCTCATCGACCTCAACCGCAACGACGAGGCCGCCGCCGATTTTGCCAAGGCGCTGGCGATCAAACCCAATGATGCGGAGGTGAGGATCGCCGAATGCATGGCCGAATTGCCGATCATGTATGCGCAGGAAGACGAGATCGTGCGGCGCCGCGCCGCCTATGCGCAAAAGCTGCGGACGCTGTGCGACGACGTCGAGGCCGGCCGGCTGGTTGGCGATCAGGTCAAGGCGCTCGCCGCCAAGCACCCGTTCCTCTTGGCATATCAAGGTCTTAACGATCGCGAGTTGCAGCAGCTTTACGGCGCCATGGTGTGCCGGATGGTGCAGCGGAAATTTCCCGCCGCCGAACTGCCGCCGCCGCCGGGCGAGGGCGAACCGGTGCGCGTCGGCATCGTCAGCGGCTTCTACTATCTGCATTCCAACTGGAAGATCCCGATCAAGGGCTGGCTCAGCCAATTGGACCGAAAGCGCTTCAAGCTGTTCGGCTATCACGTCGGCACCCGGCGCGACGCGGAAACCAATGTGGCGGCCGCGATGTGCGACCGCTTCGTGTATCGTGCGTTCGATGTGGAAGGCTGGCGGCGGGAAATCCTGGCCGATGCGCCGCATGTGCTGATCTATCCCGGCCTGCTGATGGACAACATGTCGCTGCCGCTGGCGGCGCAGCGGCTCGCTCCCGTGCAGTGCACGTCCTGGGGCCATCCCGAAACCAGCGGCATGCCGACGCTCGATTATTTTTTCAGCAGCGACGGCATGGAGCCGCCGGAGGCGGCCGCGCACTACACCGAACAACTGGTGCGGCTGCCGAACTTGTCGATCTATTACGAACCGGTGGCGACCGAGCCTGTGGCGGTGAGCCGCGCGGAATTGGGGCTGCGCGAGGATGCGGCGGTGTTCTGGTGCGGGCAATCGCTCTACAAGTATCTGCCGCAGTTCGACGCGGTGTTCGCGCGCATCGCGCACGCGGCGCCACACAGCCAGTTCGTGTTCGTGCGGCACGGCGGTGGGCCGCTGGTCAACGAATTGTTCGAGGCGCGGCTGCAACGGGCATTCGCGGCGCTCGGCCTCAAGGGTGGATTGACCATGAAGAAAGAATCCCGTGAATCGATTTCCGTGGAAGGCAGCCCCAACGCGGACGACCGAATCGCCGCATATTCGGAAGCCCAACCGCTCCCGTTTCGGGCGATCTGCGATGCGCTGCGAGCGTTGATTGACACCGCCCTTCCCAAGGCGGTCTGCAAGGTTTGGCACGGCAGCCCTGTGTGGTTCATCGATGACAATCCCGTGGTCGGCTACAACGCGACGGCGAAGACCGTCAACCTCTTGTTTTGGAATGGACGGGCGTTCGAGGAGCCTGCCCTTGAACCGGTGGGCAAATACGGGGCGGCGCAGGCGGTATTCGGTGATGCCGCCGAGATCGACCCCACGGTGGTTCGTCGCTGGCTCAAAAA
>JACQDO010000180.1 GCA_016201085.1 Hyphomicrobiales bacterium
GCATGCCCTCGTCGTCATCGACGACCTGACCAAGCATGCCGCTACCCACCGCGAGATCGCGCTCCTCACGCGACAGCCACCGGGACGCGAGGCCTATCCAGGTGACGTGTTTTATGTGCATGCACGCCTCCTCGAACGAGCCGCGAAACTTTCCAAAGCGGCCGGTGGCGGATCGCTCACCGCCCTGCCGATCGCGGATATCGATGCCGGTAATCTGAGCGCCTATATCCCGACCAATCTCATCTCCATCACCGACGGTCAGATTGTTCTCAACGCGCGACTGTTTCACGAGGGCTATAAGCCGGCCGTCGACATCGGAACGAGCGTCAGTCGTGTCGGAGGCAAGACGCAGGCCCCGGCCCTGCGCGAGGCTGCCAAGACTCTACGTCTCGACTATGCGCAATTCCTGGAACTTGAAATCTTTACGCGATTCGGTGGCGTCACCGATGCGCAAGTCAAGGACAAGATTGCGCGCGGCAGGCGCATCCGAGCCGCGCTCACCCAACCTCAGTTCGCACCTCTTGGGCTCGCGCAAGAGGTGGCGCTAATACTTGCCTTGCAGGAAGGTCTTCTCGACCGTATTCCGCTTGAGAAAATCGGAGAGTTTCGGTCCGGACTTTCGACTTGGCTCGAACGCTATATGTCGGCGTTTGTCGACGAAACCGAGCGATCGGGACGCCTTGACGATGCCCGTCTGTTCGAGCTGCGCGCAGGACTTGTTGCGCTTGTCGAAAGGCTGGCGCCTGAACCGATCTCATCGCAGCCCAGGATACCGTGATGGCCGAACGGCTCGCCGATCTTGTGACGCAAATCCAAAACGTCGGCCAGCTCGAGGCTGTCGTGAGGGCAATGCGCGGCATCGCTGCGTCCCGTGCGCAGCAAGGACGATCGCTGCTGGCCGGCATCGAAGCGTACGCTGACGTGGTTTTGAGCGCTATCGGCCAAGCATTAACTCTCGTATCAGTTGACGGGATGGCTCCAGCCCAGTCTCGCTCGAAAAGACGCGGCTTGATCTTGTTTTGCGCGGAACAGGGCTTTGCTGGTGCGTTCAGTGAGCGCATTCTGGACGCCGTTATGCGTGATATCGAGGGGGCAACCAGCTTAATCATTGGAACTCGTGGTGCTGTCGTCGCTAGCGAGCGCGGTATCGGGCCTGCCTGGACCGCTCCCATGGCCGCCCACGTTGGCGCGATTCCGAGCTTTGCAAACCGGATCGCTGACGCCCTCTACGACCGCATCGTGGACGGTGCGATCACCCACGTCGATGTCGTCTTTTCGCGTTCGGTCCCCGGGGGTGGCATCGAAATCAACCGTCATTCGCTGTTGCCAATCGACTTGAGCCGCTTTGCGCGCCGGGTTCAGAGCCAGCCGCCTTTCACCACACTTGCGCCCCAGCTGTTGCTGGAACGCCTTGCAGCCGAATATGTCTTCGCGCAGCTTTGTGAAGCCGCGATGCATGCTTTCGCAGCCGAAAATGAGGCTCGCATGATGGCCATGGCTGCTGCCAAGACCAATATCGAATCGAAGCTTGCGGGACTTTCGCAGCGCAAGCATCAGCTACGGCAGGAAGAAATCACCACTGAGATTGTCGAGCTTGCGGCAGGTTCCGAGGCACTGACTCGCGCCTGAGAGGAGCCGCGGCAGCGGGTCACCACATCGAAAAGCGCAGCCTCTTTTGGGCCCAAACCGCCTGAACAAAACGCTGAGTATCATGAGTATCAATTGTTGACGCGTGACGATCACATCGATTCACGCATTATCGTGAGCGCGGCAGTGGCGACAATCGCCAGTCGAATGTTAGAGTCGATCCACTAACGGAATTACCAGCTGATGAGGCCTTGAATGACGCAATTATTAACATTCGAAAACACCCTCATGAGCACAACTGAAAGGTGGCACCTCGCGCGCGTGGCGGTCAGTATCCAGGGGCATTCTGGATGCCTAAATGAGGGCCAATCGCGTATGGACGGCTCAACTCGGGATGTTGCGGTTGCTTTGCACGCGCCTTTGCGTCGCCAAGCTGTGTGAGTATTACCACTAAATACCTCCTTGACTTGTAACCTACTGGCGTCCTGTTCCGAACTTATGAATGAGGGCGTACAAAAGGCGCTTTCGAACAAAAGGTGGAGTGGAAACAATGGCTTCTATGAAACGACTGATGATTGCGACCGCGATGCTGCTGACCGCGACTGGTATGTCCGCCTGGGCCCAGGCACCGGCAGCCGATGATCCGCACCACCCGCCGCTGGCCGCGTCCCCTGCGCCGGCGCAGCAAACTCCGCAAGCGATGCCGATGACGAATTGTCCGGGCAATAGTGGCGCGATGGCAGGGTCACAAAAGGGCTGCCCGATGGCGACCGGTGACGTGAAATCGGAGCAGGGCGGAATGTCCGTAGAAGAAATGAAGCACGGGATGATGCATGGCCAGATGCGGCACGGCGGTAGCCATTCGGATCACGGCAACTGCTGCGAATTGTCCAAAGCGGACAAGCCGAAGTGATGACGACGATGTCGGCGCGAGCGTTTCGAGCCACGGCGACGCTCGCGCCGAGATGCGGCGGAACACTAAACGTGAGAAGCTGCCATGAACGCGCCTGCTCCAGTAAATCGGATCTCCAATCCTCAACATCTTAATCTCCAAATTGGGGGCCTGACCTGCGGCCACTGCTCGCCGGAAATCGAAAAAGCCATCGCAGCGGTTCCGGGAGTAACCGCAGCGCAAGTCAATCCGTCTACCAAGGTCGCCCGGATCGATTACGACCCGTCGCGAACCAAAATCACCTCAATCCTGCAAGCTGTTCGAGCCGGGGGCTATACGCCGGGAACCGCTACCGCGCGCATCCCGATCGAAGGGATGCACTGCAGCTCCTGCGTCGTCCGCGTTGAGTTGGCGCTGCGGACCATGCCTGGCGTTATCTCTGCGCGCGCCAATCTTGGCCCAAACGCGGTCGATATCGATTATCAGCCAGAAAAGGTCGATTTTGAAGCGATCCGCCAGGCGATTGTATCTGCCGGCTATCGCGTTGCCGCGCCGAAGATCGATCCGGCCGGCGAAGTGCTCGATCCCGCTGAAGTGGCGAATGAAGAGGAATACCGCGGTCTGATGCGGAAATTCTGGTTTGCCGCGGCCATCTCGATCCCGGTGATGGCGTTGAGCTATCCCGATCTGATCCCCGGCCTGCGCGACTGGATGCCAATGGGAAGCGGAACGCGCCGTATCGTGTGGTCGCTTTTTGGTGTTCTGAGCTTGCCAGTCATGGTCTGGGCCGGTTCGCAGTTCTTCACCGGTATGTGGGGCGCGTTGAGGCACCGCGCGGCCAATATGCACACGCTGATCGCGATCGGTATTAGTGCCGCCTACGCCTATTCCGTCGTTGCGGTCGCATGGCCTGGGCTCTTCCCCAACATGGCGCTCGCCGAAGTGTTTTGGGACGTGACCGACGTAGTCGTTGCGCTTGTCGTCCTCGGGCTCGCACTGGAAATCAAAGCCAAAGGCCGGACCTCCCAAGCGATCAAGAAGCTGATCGGCTTACAGGCAAAGATTGCGCGTGTCATTCGCGACTGCAAAGAGAGCGATATTCCGGTCGAAGAGGTCCTGGTCGACGACGTCATCGTTGTGCGCCCCGGTGAGAAGGTCCCGGTCGATGGAAAGGTGATCGCAGGGTCCAGCGCCATCGATGAATCGATGATCACCGGTGAATCGATGCCGGTGGAGAAACAGATCGGCGATGAAGCCATCGGCGGGACGCTCAACAAGACCGGCAGCTTCCGCTTCGCGGCGACCAAGGTCGGCAAGGATACCGCGCTCGCCACGATCATCCGGATGGTGAAAGACGCCCAGGGCTCCAAGGCGCCAATTCAGCGTGTCGTAGACACGGTGTCGGGTTATTTCGTGCCGGCCGTGATGATTCTGGCGGTTGTTGCTGCAATCATTTGGTACGTATTCGGGCCCGAGCCGCGTGCGATCTTCGCCACCGTCATTTTCGTCACGACGCTGATCATTGCGTGCCCGTGCGCGCTCGGCCTGGCGACGCCGACTTCGCTCACGGTCGGCATCGGCAAAGGCGCGGAAAACGGCATTTTGATCCGCTCCGGTGATGCCCTGCAAGCTTCCGAAAAACTCAACACCATCATTCTCGACAAGACGGGCAC
>JACQDO010000181.1 GCA_016201085.1 Hyphomicrobiales bacterium
TCCGTCGGAATCACTGGCCGCTTTGCCTCGGATTCCGCACATGGTTCTCGAAAGTTGCACAGGTTTTCAGAAAAAGTCATTCGCAGACGTTCTAAAGCAGCTCCCGGAAAAACCGCTGATCGACCATGAAATAATACGGCACCGGCAGGTCGTGGCCCATGCCGGCCTCGACGCGCGCCAGCAGCTCTTCCAGGATGATGCCGGTGATGGTCGGCATGTCGAGCCTGGTCGCTTCCTCGATCGGTACCCAGACCAACTCGATCAGCTCCGACTCCGGCCCGACGATGCCTTCGATGCGGTGAGCGACCGCGCTGGCGTCGGCCGTGAAGAAGCGGGCGTCGAAGCGCTTGGGCCGGCGCGGCGGTGTGATAGCGCGGGCGATGAAATGCACGTTGGCGAGATCGGGGTGCACGCTCGCCTGTGCGAAGTCGTCCCAGATCTTGCCCGGCACCTGCGGGGCGACGGCGCGCTTGACGCCGAGCAACAGGCCGGTCTCCTCGGCCATCTCGCGCACGGCGGCGAGCGGGAAGCCGCGCGCCAACGCCGCGCTCGGCTCGGCCACGCGCTCGAGCAATTTCTTCTGCATCTCCGGATGCGGCTCGCTTGCCGCCGGCATGACGCGGTCGAGCGTCTCGATGCGCCCGCCCGGAAAGACGAACTTGCCCGGCATGAATTTGTGGCTGGCATGGCGGCGGCCGAGCAGCACCTTCGGCGTCGCGCTCGATCGGTCGATCAGCATCAAGGTGGCGGCGTCGCGCGGCTCGCTGTCGGGGAACGACTGGTCGCGTTCCACCTTGGTCATGCGCTCGGCCCAGCGCTGGGCCATGTCTTTTTTTGCGGGGTCTTTGGTCGCGGCGTCTTCGGTCATCCGTGTCTTCCGTTACTTTCTGCTTTTCTTGCCGCGCGGGCGGTAGTGTTTCTGCCGCTCGTCGCGCCGGGACGCTCGCTGCGGGCGGCCCGGGCGTCCTTCCGACATAAGCGCGAAACGCAGTGCGCCGGCAACGGGGGCCGCTTCCACCAGCTTGACGGTGACGCGGTCGCCGAGCCGGTAGCTCTCGCCGGAACGGCTGCCTACCATGGCGTGGCCCTTCTCGTCATAGCGGAAATATTCGTCGCCGATGGTGCGCGCCGGCACGAAGCCGTCGGCGCCGGTCTCGTTCAGCCGCACGAACAGGCCGGCGCGGTGCACGCCGGAGACGCGCGCTTCGAAGCTGGCGCCGATGCGGTCGGCGAGGAAATGCGCGATCAGGCGGTCCTTGGTTTCGCGCTCGGCCAGCATGGCGCGCCGCTCGGTGGCGGAAATCTGCGCCGAGATTTCGGACAGCGAGGCTTGGTCGGCGGCCTCGGGCAGGGCGCCCGCGCCGAGCTTGAGGGCGCGGATCAGACCGCGATGCACGATCAGGTCGGCATAGCGGCGGATGGGCGAGGTGAAATGCGCGTAGCGGCGCAGGTTGAGCCCGAAATGGCCGTAATTTTCCGCCGCGTATTCGGCCTGCGCCTGGCTGCGCAGCACCACCTCGTTGACCAGTTGCTCGCGGTCGCCGCCTTTGACGCGCGCGAGGATCTTGTTGAAGGCCTCCGGCCTGAGCACGCCGCCTTTGGCGAGCGGAATGTCGAGGCTGGCGAGGAATTCGCGCAGCGCGTTGAGCTTCTCGATGCCCGGCTCGTCGTGCACGCGATAGATCAGCGGGATGCGCGCTTTCTCCAGCGTCTCGGCGGCGGCGACATTGGCGAGGATCATGTATTCCTCGATCAGCCGGTTCGCCTCCAGCCGCTCCGGCACCACCACGCGGTCGACGGTGTGGTCGTGCTTGAGCAGGATCTTGCGCTCGGGCAGATCGAGATCGAGCGGGCCCCGCTCGGCGCGCGCGCGCTTGAGCGCTTCGTAGGCGGCATAGAGCGGCTCCAGCACCGGCGCCAGCAGCGGCGCGGTATCCTCGTCGGTGCGCCCGCCGATGGCGAGCTGGGTCTGTTCGTAGGACAGCTTGGCGGCCGAACTCATCAGGATGCGATGGAAGCTGTGCGAGCGCTTGCGCCCGTCGGCGCCGATCGTCATGCGCACGGCCAGCGCGGCGCGCTCCTCGCGCGGGCGCAGCGAGCACAGATCGTTGGAGATGCGCTCGGGCAGCATCGGCACCACGCGGTCGGGGAAGTAGACCGAATTGCCGCGCACCAGCGCTTCGCGGTCGAGCGCCGAGCCGGGCGTGACGTAATGCGCGACGTCGGCAATGGCGACGCTGACGATGAAGCCGCCGCGGTTGTTCGCGGCGGTGTCGGCTTCCGCGTGCACGGCGTCGTCGTGGTCCTTGGCATCGGGCGGATCGATGGTGACGAACGGCACGCGCCGCCAATCCTCGCGATGGGCAAGCGTGGCGGGCAGCGCCGCGTCCGCCTCGATGAGCGTTTCGCGGCGGAATACATGCGGGATGGAGTGCGCGTGGATGGCGATCAGGCTGACCGCCTTCTCGCTGGCGAGCGAGCCGAGCTTCTCCACCACGCGCCCGGTTGGCAGGCCCAAGCGCGGCGCGCGCGAGGTCTCGACCGCGACCAGGTCGCCGTCTTGCGCATCACTGGTGGCGCCGGCCGGAATGGCGAGCTCCTTGCCGAGCATCTTCTTGTCGACCGGCTCGATCCGGCCGCCGCCATGCGCGGTCTTGCGGAAGATACCGAGCACGCGCTGCTTGGGCCGGTCGATGATCTTGATGAGGCGGCCGGAATAGTGGATGCCGTCGTCCTCATCGGTCTCCTCGACATGCAGCAGCACGCGGTCGCCGATGCCGGCGGCTTCGCCGGGGCGCGCCTTGCGCGCGGTGGCGATGCGGATTTTCGGCGCGGGGCCATGCGCCTCCTCGTCCCATTCGTCGGGCGAGGCGATGAGGTCGCCATCGGCATCGCGCGCGATCACGTCGGCGAGCACGGTGGAGGGCAGGCTGCCGGCGTGATGCAGCTTCTTGCGTTTCTTCTCGACTGAGCCCTCGTCCGCCAGTTCGCGCAGCAGGCGCTTCAGGTCGGCGCGCAGCGCATTCTTCAGGCCGAAGGCGCGGGCGATTTCGCGGGTGCCGACTTTGCCGCGCTGGTTGCCGATGAAGGCGAGGAGTTCGGCCTTGGAGGGAAGGGAGGGCGTTCGTTTAGGTGGTTTGTTCAAAATAGATGATCCTGCGCTAAAACAGCGCTGTTAAAAATTCAATGTAATGATCCGACAAAGGCTTCGCTAGTTACTCAGCCGCCGTGACCTTGGCCTTGCGCGGCGCCTTGGCCTTGGCCGGCTTTTTCGGCGCAGTGGCGTCGCTAGCGGCCGCCTTCTTGGCGCGGGCGGCAGGCTTGGCGTCCGACTTGGCCGAGCCCTGCTGCTTGCGGCCGGCGGCGCGGCGGCCCTTGGGCGAATTGCCCATGGCGGCGGCGCGCGCATCGAGCAGCACGATGGCTTCGTCGAGCGTGATCGTGTCCGGCGTCTTGTCGCCGGTCAGCGTGGCGTTGACGCCGTTATGGCTGACGTAAGGCCCGAAGCGGCCGTTCTTGACCACGATCTGACCGCCCTTGTCGGGGTGGTCACCCAGGACTTTGCCGGGATCGGCGCCGAAGCGGCGGCCCTTCTTCGGGTTGGCGATTTTCTCGGCGATCAGCGTGACGGCGCGGTTGAGGCCGATGGTGAGCACGTCGTCGCCGTCCTCCAGGCTCGCATAGACCTTGCCGTGCTTGACGTAAGGCCCGAAGCGGCCGACGCCGGCCAGGATCGGCTCGCCGTCTTCCGGCGATTTGCCGACTTCGCGCGGCAGCGCCAGTAGCGCCAGCGCTTTCTCCAGATCGACGTCCTCGGGCGCGACGCCTTTCGGCAGGCTGGCGCGCTTGGGCTTCACCGGTTCGGGCGCGTCGGGGTCCTTCTTCTCGCCCTTCTTGCGCTTGGGCGCCTTGATCTCTTCGCCGAGTTGCAGATAGGTGCCGAACCGTCCGCCGCGCAGCGTCACGTCCATTCCGGTCGCCGGGTCTTGGCCGAGCACCTTGGTCGCCTGCGCGCCGTTGGCGCCGGGCGTCATCTGCCGCGTGAAGGTGCATTCCGGATAGTTCGAGCAGCCGATGAAGGCGCCGAAGCGCCCCACCTTGAGCGAGAGCTGGCCGTTGCCGCATTGCGGACATTGCCGCACCGGGCCGCCGTCGGGGCGCGGCGGGAATATGTGCGGCTCCAGGAGATCGTTGAGCGCATCGAGCACCTGGGTGATGCGCAGTTCCTTGATGTCGTTGACCGCGCCGATGAAGCCGGTCCAAAAGTCGCGCAGCACCTGTTTCCAGTTCATCTCGTTGTTGGAGACGCGGTCGAGCTGCTCTTCCAGCGAGGCGGTGAAATCGTATTCGACGTAACGCTGGAAGAAACTTTCCAGGAAGCCGACGACGACGCGGCCCTTGTCCTCGGGGATCAGCCGCTTCTTGTCGATGCGCACATAGCCGCGATCCTGCAGCACTTGCAGGATCGAGGCATAGGTCGAGGGCCGACCGATGCCGAGCTCCTCCATGCGCTTGACCAGCGCCGCTTCGGAAAAGCGCGGCGGCGGTTCGGTGAAATGTTGCGAGGCCTCGATCGCCTGCTTGGCCAGGGTCTCGTTTTCCGCCATCGCCGGCAGGCGGCGCGACTCTTCGTCTTCGGAGGTCTCGTCCTGGCCTTCCTGGTAGAGCGTGAGGAAGCCGTCGAACTTCACCACCTGGCCGCTGGCGCGCAGCTCGATGTTGCGCGCGCCGTTCTTGGCGACGATGTCGACGGTGGTGCGCTCGAGTTCGGCCGATTCCATCTGGCTCGCCACCGCGCGGTTCCAGATCAGCTCGTAGAGCCGCGCCTGATCGCGGTCGACATATTTGGCCACCTCGGCAGGCGTGCGATGCGGGTCGGTCGGGCGCACCGCTTCGTGCGCCTCCTGCGCGTTCTTCGATTTGTTCTGATAGATGCGCGGCGAACCCGGCACGTAGTCCTTGCCGTAATTCTTGCCGATCATGGCGCGGATATCGGTAATGGCTTCCGGCGCCAGATCGATGCCGTCGGTGCGCATATAGGTGATCAGGCCGGTGGTCTCGCCGTCGAGCTCGACGCCTTCATAGAGCCGCTGCGCCAGCCGCATGGCGATGGCGGGCGCGAAGCCGAGCTTGCGGCTGGCCTCCTGCTGCATGGTCGAGGTGGTGAAGGGCGGCGGCGGATTGCGCCGCGCCGGCTTGGCTTCGACCGCGGCGACGGTGAAGGTGGCGCCTTCCAGCGCCGATTTCAGATCCTCGGCCTGCGCGCCGGAGCCGATGTCGAGCCGTTGGAATTTCTGCCCGTCGGCGGCCACCAGGCGCGCCTCGAAAGCATCGCCGCGCGGCGTCGTCAGCTTGGCGAGGATCGACCAGTATTCTTTTTTGACGAATTTCTCGATCTCCAGCTCGCGGTCGCAAACCAGCCGCAAGGCGACCGACTGCACGCGGCCGGCCGAGCGTGCGCCCGGCAATTTGCGCCAGAGCACCGGCGACAGGGTAAAGCCGACCAGATAGTCGAGCGCGCGGCGGGCGAGATAGGCATCGACCAGCGCCTCGTCGATGGCGCGCGGATGCTTCATCGCCTCGGTCACCGACTGCTTGGTGATGGCGTTGAAGACGACGCGCTCGATCTTCTGATCCTTCAGCGCGTGTTTCTCGTTGAGCGCCTCCAGCACGTGCCAGGAAATGGCTTCGCCCTCGCGGTCGGGGTCGGTGGCCAGAATGAGGGTGTCGGCCTTCTTGAGTGCGTGCGCGATGTCGTTGACCCGCTTCTGCGACTGGGGGTCGACCTCCCACAGCATCTTGAAATTATCGTCGGGGTCGACCGATCCGTCCTTGGCCGGCAGGTCGCGGATATGGCCAAAAGAGGCCAGCACCTCGAAGCCGGGGCCAAGATACTTGTTGATCGTCTTCGCCTTGGACGGCGACTCGACAACGACAACTTTCATGCGAATCCAATGGGTTAGCCGCCAGGACGACACCGAATCAAGGCGGAATCGGCCTTATGCGTCGGCCGGAACATGGGGAAGGTGACCCTTGCTGTCAAATCAAGGTATGGCCGAAGGAGTTTAGAAACAGCCAATTGGGGCATGAAAGCGACCAGATTACGCGTGATTACAACCAAAAGATGTATTTTTATACAATGCTATTAAAAAGATTACTATTTGCAACGGACTGTGTATTTTTACTCGGGGGAACGCACGGTGTTCAGCGTTGCCGGCTCTCGACCCGGCGTGGAATGACAATGCCCGACCAAACTGAAGAACCCGGTAATCGCTCGGCGGTAGCCAGTTATGTCGCGACGATGTCGGCGGATCTCGCGA
>JACQDO010000188.1 GCA_016201085.1 Hyphomicrobiales bacterium
AATTCTCACGTTGCGGAATGTCTTGGACTGTTTGTCAGATGACAACTGGTTGCACGAAACGCATATCGCCCTCTACCGACCAAAGCGGCTGAGCCGCAGGAATTCAACCGGCTGATCGGTGCCACCGCGTGTCACAAAGTCGGCGAGAATGGAGCCGATGACGGAGACGAACTTGAAGCCGTGGCCGATAAGCTCCTTCGACATTTGGCGCGACAGCGCGGTTTCCGCCGGCACCTGTTTGGTCGACCTGAACGCATTGAGCTTCGGCTTGCCGTCGAGGAAATCCCACAGCAGCACGGAAAAGCCCGGCCCGCTCTCCATGATCTTCAGGTAGGCGCGCGCCGAGCCGATCGCGCCCTCGATCTTGGCGCGGTTGCGCACGATGCCGGCGTCCTGCATCAGCCGCTCGATCTTCTTCGGCGTGTAGCGCGCGATTTTTTCCGGCTGGAAGTCGTCGAAGGCGCGGCGGAAATTCTCGCGCTTGCGCAAAATGGTGATCCACGACAGCCCGGCCTGGAAACCGTCGAGCACCAGCTTCTCGAACAGCGCGCGGTCGTCGAATTCCGGCACGCCCCATTCGTCGTCGTGATAGGCGACGTAGAGCGCATCCTGCTTCGGCCACGGGCAGCGCTTGAGGCCGTCGGGGTGGAGGAGGGCGGACATCGGCTAACATTCCGCATCACAGCAGGAAAAATTTCTCATAACCCGAGGTCTTCCAGCGTGACATCGAGCTTCGGCCGCAGGCTATCAAGCGCGATCCACTGCGTATCGTCCGGTCGTTTCACATACCAATAAATCCAACCGTCGAGTTTCGTTTTCGTACCTTTCCGGGTTACTGCGATGCCGCTGGCGGCGCCGGAGGGAGAATCAAAGATTTGCCCGGTGACAGCCCATTTGCCGTCAATGACTTGGCCTTCGTAGCTGCGGCCGCTGTAGGTCATTCGCAGCAAGGTACGATGCGGCAGGGTCACACCTTCACCGATCCACGGTCGTTTGGAAGTGAGCGGTGCTTTGGTTTGCGTTTCTATTTTGGGCTCGGTGAGCGAAGGTCCGGGAGCGACGTCCCCAAGTTTTAGGAGTCTTCTAAGGACGTCGTTTGGCTTTTCATCGAAGCCACGACGCTCTGTTTCGACAAGTTTATGGACATCGAAATCAATTTCTATTGTTCGATACCGAGACATAACACCCTCCACTATTTAAGGAGTAGTATAAGTAGCAGATAGAGGAGTAGTAGTAAATGGAAAAGTAAAGGAATTTGTCATGACAGTGTCGGGCAAATCGTACTATGAGAATAATATTGCCATAAGGGAGGACAGTCGTGGCTGAACGCGCCAAGCGCACAACCCGCAGCGAGAAGCTTGACCTGCGCCTGACGCCGCAGGCCAAGCGCACCTTGCAATTGGCGGCCGACGCTGCAAACAAGTCTGTATCCGAATTCGTCGTGGAAAGCGCGTTAGCGAGTGCCGACGAAGCGCTGCTCGATCGGCGGCAGATTTTTGTCAGTGCCGAGGCTTACGATAAATTCGTTGCATTGCTCGATGCGCCGCCGCGCGACCATCCGCGATTGCGGCGCCTGCTCACGGAGCCGAGTATCTTCGATAAAACCGAAAAGGAATGACAGCCGGTGATCCCCGGCCTGTGTATCGAAACGCTGCGGCGCGATCATCGGGTCGAGGGTTTCGAATGCGGGGTACCGCCGCTCAATCGCTTTCTCATAGTCAATGCTCTGCAAGCGCAGCAATCCGGCGCCTCGCGAACTTTTGTCACGCTGAGCGGCGATAGTATTGTCGGTTACTACACTCTCGTTGTCGGCGAAGTTGCGCACGTGCATGCGCCGGAACGATTGAAAAGGGGAATGGCGCGGCATCCGATCCCGCTGATGGTGCTTGCGCGCCTGGCGGTCGGTCGCGATTGGCAAGGTCGCGGTGTTGGTATCGGACTCTTGCGCGATGCGATGGATCGAACGCTATCGGTGGCGAGCCATGCCGGTATTCGAGCTCTCGCCGTGCAAGCCAAGGACGATTCGGCCGCGGCGTTTTATGCTCACGTTGGCTTCATGCAATCGCCGCTCGATCCACGGCAGATGTTTCTGCTGGTCAAGGATATCGTCCGAATGCGCCGGTCATGATGGTCGGCGTCATCCCGCAGCCTTACGCTCGCCCGGCCAGGCAAAGCGCGCCCAGTCCGGCTTCACCAGCCGGATGGCGATGCCGCCGGCGGTGAGCGGTTGGCCTGCGACCAGCGCATCGGCGACGCGATCGAGGCGCAGCAGCGCCAGCCCGCGGCCCTTGGCGGTCGAGCCGAGGTGGCCTACCTCCCTGTCGCCCGCCATCACCGGAATGCCGGGCATCGGCGAGACGTCGTCATAGGCGATCGGCACCACGCGGCTGCGCGCCGTGGCGCGATGCTCGACGCGCGACACGACTTCCTGGCCGACATAACAGCCTTTGTCGAAATCGACGCCGGCGAGCTGATCCATGTCGGCTTCGTGCGGGAAGGTATCGCCATAAATGAAGTCGGTGCCGCCGCGCGGCACGCCGAGCGCGATACGGTGGGCGTCATATGCCTCGGCGTCGACCGGCGTGGCGCCGAGATCGGCGGCCTCTTCGGCTGCAAGCTGGGGCGGCAGGATGATGCGGGTGCCGAGACTGGCGTGGCGCGGATCGGCGTAGCCGAGCCCATATTCGCTGTCGGCTTGGCCCGGCCACACCGCCAGCACGCCGAGCGCCTGCGACAGGTCCTCGACGGTGACCTTGGCGCGCAGTTTGTAGAAATTGAGCTTTTCCACCAGCGCCGGCGCCAAGGCGCGAGGGCAATCGAGGAAATAGCCGCCGCCGACCTCCGCGTCTGCCTCGGCGACGATGAAATCCACGACGATCTTGCCCTGCGGCGTCAGCAGCGCGGCAAAGCGCGCCCGCCCGGGCGCAACCTTGCCGATATCGTTGGTGGCAAGCCCGTTGAGGAAGCGCCGGGCGTCCTCGCCGGCAACCTTGACCACGCCTCGTTCGGGAAGCAGCGCTGCCTGTATCATCATTCCACTTTGATGTTAGCCGCCTTGATGATCGGCCACCACTTCTCGATTTCGGCCTTCTGATAGGCGCCGAGAGCTTCCGGGCTCTGTTGCTCTGGCGGAGGAATTTGCGCCGCTTGCGCCTCCAATTGCTGGCGCAGTTCGGGCGTGGCGAGCGCGGCGACGGCGG
>JACQDO010000149.1 GCA_016201085.1 Hyphomicrobiales bacterium
AAATTTCCGGAAAGAAATAATCCTTCCACGTCGCGGGCTTCACCTTGAGCGTGCCGACGCCGCTCATGAAGTCGGCGTATTTCATGGTGTTCTCAGGGATCAGCGTCCAGCGCACCTGCGGCGAGGTGACTATCTTGGCGACCATGTCGAGCGGCAGCTTGGATTTGGAATCCTCGATCCACAGCGCCGCGGCGGCGCGCTTGTCCTTGTTGACGATGTCGGTGGCCTCCTTGAGCGCCGCGACAAAGGCCTTGTACAGCACCGGATTTTGCTCGCGGAACTTGGCCGGCGCCCACACCGCGGTGAAAGTGTGCGAGCCGCCCATCACGTCGAAGGAATTAAGCACGGTGTGCACGCCGGGATCTTCCAGCTGCTGATACTGGAACGGCGGCACGCTGAAGGCGGCGCTGATCTGCGCACCGCCCTTGAGCAGCGCGATGGTGGCGTCCGGCGGCGTCATCGACACCGTGAGCGGGTCGAGCTTGGCGAAGTCCTTCTGGCCATAGGCCTTGGCCGCCGCCATCTGCAAGGTGATGGCCTGCACCGAGGCGCGCACCGCCGGCACGGCGATGCGATCGCTGTCCTTGAAATCGGTGATGCTCTTGATGGCGGGATCGCGGCTGTTGAGCAGGAACGGCTGCGATGACAGCGCGGAAATGCCGCGCACTTCCTGCGGCGTACCCTTGGAGCGCGCCCACAGCGTGAGCAGGCCCGGCACGCCGCCGGAGCCGATATCGATATTGCCCGAGATCAGCGCTTCGTTGACGGCGGTCGGGCCGTTGAAGGTGAACCACGACACTTTCACATCGCCAAGGCCCAGCGCCTTGGCGTGCTTCTCGATGAGCTTCTCATGCTCCATCACGTTGAGTTGCAGATAGCCCATGGAAAATTGCCGGGCCAGGCGGATTTCCGAGGTCTCGGCGGAAGCCCGCGGCAGCAGGCCGGCTAGTGCGCTGGCACCGATCAAGGCGCCGACAACCGCTTTGAATTTCATGGCTCTCCTCCCGATGCGGCCGCTCTTTTTATTTTGGGGCGGCTGCCCACGCTAGGCCGCGGCTCAAATCTTGGCAACGCCGCGATACCAGTCGAGAATCTGCTCGCCGTTCCAGTGCAGCACGCCCTCGTGCTTGTTCACGTAGTCATAGATCTGCTCGAGATATTTGATGCGGTGCGGCTGCCCGCTGATGTAGGGGTGGATCGCCAGCGCCACGAACTTGGCGCGGGTCGCGCTCTCGGCATAGAGCCGGTCGAACTGATCCTTCACCAACTGCAGCAGATAGTCGCTGTTGTGGTGCTGCACGATCATCACCGGAATGTCGTTGCATTCGATGGTGTAGGGCAGCGTCACCAGCGGCCCATTGGTGGTTTTGATCACCGTCGGCTCGTCGTCATAGACCCAATCGCCGATGTATTTGACGCCGGCCTTGGCGAGCAGGTCTGGCGTCTCCAGCGTCTGCGTCAGGCCCGGCCCGAGCCAGCCGACCGGCCGCTTGCCGCAGAACTTTTCCATGGTGTCCATGGTGCGGTTGATCATGCCGGCCTGGTCGGTCTCCTTGTGGATCGGCCCCTGCTCATAGGCGTGGCCCATGAACTCCCAGCCGGCATCGCGCGCGGCTTCAGCGACACGCGGGTAGTCCTCGCAGATGCGCGCATTGGCGGCGAGCGTCGGCTTGATGCCGAGCCGCTTGTACAGATCGAAGAAACGCCAGCAGCCGACCCGCATGCCGTATTCATGGAAGCCCCAGTGCACCACATCCGGCATCAGCGGCACGCCGGTCGGCGCCGGCAGCAACTGGCGCGCCATCGGTTTATGGATGTCCCAGACCTCGTAATTGACGATCGACCAGAACACGATGCGCGCCTTGCCGGGCAGCTTGAGCGGCGGGCGATCGACGATCGCCGAATAGTCGCAGCGCTCGCGCGGTATCATCGGATTGGCCATGGGAGTACCTCATACGGAAGGGGCGCGCAGAATGTCAGCCGGCGCACCGCCGCGCAACCGGGCAACATTTACCGCCGTCGTTCCCGCATAGCGAGTGCTAACGGCCGCACGGTTCGCGACACGACGCTCTCGCGGCGCACCTCACCTGCGGCGACGGACCTCAATGCGCCGGCACTTTCGCTTCTTTGATCACATTGCCCCACACCACGGTTTCCTTCTGGATGAAGGTCTTGGCTTCGGCTGGGGTGCCGCCGGCGGCGTGCAGATTGATCTTGGCGAAATGCGCCTGCGCCTCCGGGCTCCTGAGCGCCTCGTTGACCGCCTTGTTGAGCTTGGCGACGATCGCGGCCGGCGTCTTGGGCGGCGCGGAGATGGCATTCCAGGTGCCCGACTCGAAACCCTTCACGCCGGCCTCGTCGAGCGTCGGAATGTCCGACAGGTTGGCAATGCGCTTGTTCGTTGCCACCGCCAGAATGCGCGCGAGACCGCCTTCGTGCAGTTTGATCGCCGAGGCCAGCTCCATGAAAATGAAGTCCACATGGCTGGCGATGAGATCGTTGAGCGCCGGCGAAGTGCCGCGATAGGGCACATGCACGAGCTTGGTCCCGGTCACGCTTTCGAACAGCGCCGCGGTCAGATGCGAGGTGGTGCCGATGCCTTGCGAGGCGTAGTTGACCTTGCCCGGATTGGCCTTGACATAGGCGATGAATTCCTTGGCGTCCTTGGCCGGGAAATCCTTTCGCACCAGCAGCACATTGGCGATGGTGGTCATGATCGCCACCGGCTCGAACTGAGTCGGGTCGAAATTCATTTTCTTGTAGAGCAGCGGATTGATGGTGATCGGCGACGGCTGCGAGGCGAGCAGCGTATAGCCGTCCGGATCGGAGCTGTAGACGTATTCGGCGCCGATATTGCCGGCGGCGCCGGCGCGGTTTTCCACGATCACCGGCTGGCCAAGCCGCTGATGCAATCCCTCCGCGACGATGCGGGTGACGGTGTCGACGCCGCCGCCGGCCGGCACGCTGACCACGATCTTGATCGGCTTGTTGGGAAAATCGGCCGCCGGGTCTTGCGCCCATGCGCTTGCGCCGAACAGCAACGCCGACGCAATCAAGGCCAGAATGATGCGCATGTTTTCCTCCGTCACCTCGGCCCGCTCGTTCGCGATAGGCGGGCCATAGATCGCCGCTGGCTTAGACGGCTAAGTATGGCACCGAAAGCCGTCGCGCGGCAACGCGGCGGCAGGCTTCTTGAAAATCGGAAGCAGCCTTGCCGCGCGGTCCGCATTGTGTCGCCGCGCGACTTCAAGCATGGTCGGCCGCTGTAGGTTAAGGACTTGCCTGTTGGATTCATGGCCGATTCTCGGCGCCATCGCCGGCGCCTTCATGCTGGCGGGCCTTATCAAGGGCGTGATCGGGCTTGGGCTGCCGACGGTGGCGATCGGCCTGCTCGGACTTCTGATGAGCCCGGCACAAGCGGCGGCCATTCTGGTGTTGCCGGCGCTGATCACCAATATCTGGCAGTTCGTGGTGGGCGGCGAGCTGCTCGCACTGGTGCGGCGGATGTGGCCGATGCTGGCCGGCATCTGCATCGGCACTTTCATCGGCGCGGTCGTGCTGCCGCGCGACAATGCCGGGCAGGCGACGGTCTGGCTGGGCTCGGCGCTCGTGCTCTATGCCGCGCTCGGCCTGATCAAGATTCGGTTCGAGGTCCCGCGCCGCGCGGAAGTCTGGCTGGGCTTGTTGATGGGCACGGCGACCGGCGCCATCACGGTGGCGACCGGCATCTTCGTGCTGCCGGGAACACCTTATGTGCAGGCCCTGCAATTCGAGCGCGACCGCATGGTGCAGGCGCTCGGTCTGTCGTTCACGGTCTCGACCGTCACGCTGGCGGCCGCGCTCGGCTATGCCGGCGAAATCCACACGTCACTGCTTGGCCCGGCGCTGGTGGCGCTCGCCGCCTCGCTCATCGGCATGTGGCTCGGCCAGCTGGTGCGCGGCCGCATCCGCGCCGGGACGTTCCGGCTGTGTTTCTTCGTCGGACTCTTGCTGCTTGGCGCGCATCTGGCGCTGCGCGGGCTGACGTGATCGAATAACGCAACGCTTCATCAGGAGCCGTGTGATGAAAATCGTCGATCTGTCTCACGTCATGAATGTGCATACACCTGGTTGGGTCGGCTACGCCGGCAACAAAATGTATTACGCGCAGAATCTGCAGACGCAGATGATTGTGGCGCAGCGCATCGACACCGCCTTGCATGTCGGCACCCATTTCGACGGCGCCATGCACGCCACCGACAATCGCAAAGGCGACATGGCCTCGCTGCCGCTCGATTATCTGGTCAACCGCGGCGTGGTGGTCGACATCTCCAAGCACATGCACGACTGGGCGGTGATCACGCCGCAGATGATTGAGAGCAGCGGTGCCGATATCCGCGAGGGCGACATCCTCATCCTGCACACCGGCTGGCACAAACATTACGAAGGCCAGCCGCAGCAGGATCTGGTGAAGTACTTCTGCTACCACCCCGGGCCCAATCTCGACACGCTGCATTGGATGCTGAAGAAGAAGATCAAGTGGTGGGGCTCGGACGTCGGCTCCTGCGACCACGCCATGAACACCTCGATCCGCAATATGCGGCCCGATCTCGCCGCCGAGTTCACGCGCAAGCACGGCAAGACGCCGGCGGAATTCTTCGGCACCTTCGAATATACGCACAAGAAATCCGGCCGCCGCGTCAGCCAGGACATGTTCCCGTTCCACTCGTGGGCGTTCCAGGAAGGCCTGCTGCACGCGGAAAATCTCGGCGGCGATATTGAATTAATGCTGGGCAAGCGCTGCCTGATCGGCGCCTTCCCCTGGCGCTACGAGGGCCTGGAAGGTTGCCCCTGTCGCATCGTCTGTTTCCTCGACACCGACATGTCGGTGGAGGCGGTGGGCGACGCGGCCAAAGCGGTCATGCGCGCATGATCCGTCATGCCCGGCACTCGGGTCCGGCTTCGCCGGCCCGAGCACAAGCCTTGGGCCGGGCATCCATGTCAATGGGTTCACTGCTTCCGCAGCGTGTCAAAAGTTTATTTCAGTAAAGCTCGGGAGTTTGCAACGCAACTTCACGAATGGCCAGAGTTCCAGCTTACTGCATTGAATTCGGGAGGCATGGGCATTACTTCCGGTTCATCCGTTGCTTTTCGCAGGATAGCGTTGCCACGCTTGCCCTCAAGCACTTCGATCGGGACCCCGTCCTTATTCACGGCGAGCACTCCTACAAGGTCTGGAGAAGCGCTAAGTACATATGTGTCGGCTAGCTCAATTAGACGGAGTGCCTCATCACGTATGAAGTTGGCGGACCAGTCCGTGGGAAGACCCTTCACCGCCGCGAATTCCTCAGCCGGAATGGAAAGCGCATGCCGGCGAATCTCGTCAATCGTGCGTCGTGGTGAAAAATTTGGCGGCTTGCCAGCGGCAGCTAGGATCAGAGGACCAAGCGGACAATAGTTGCGTCCGATGGCAACCAGGTCGGCAATATCTCGGGCTTTCGAACGTCCGGATGCCGCAAGAATTTTATTTACGGCAAGGTCGGCCTGATGAAGGCGGGCGCCCCACTCTTCGTCCTTCACAAGGGGAAAGAAGCGACACTTCGTTTCAGCAAACCACTGGATGATCGTGGATGACGTTCCGTCGGAAACCGTCGCGTCAACACAGCCGTATATAATAAAATCTCTGTGAGTCTTGTATCCTGCGGCTTCAAGCAGCGCGAGGTCAGCATTCGCAGCTTCGGTTACTTCCTCGTCGGTGTCGTGAAAGATATCGATATCG
>JACQDO010000150.1 GCA_016201085.1 Hyphomicrobiales bacterium
ACCGTCAACAACAACGCCAATGCCAACACGAATGCCAACACGAATGCAGCGGCGGCGACCTACAACAGCAGCTATTCGGACGTGCGCATCGTCAGCAAGGGCGGCGGCTATACGCCGATCCAAACCGAGCGGCATTGCGAGGTGCAATATGCGAGCGTCGTGAAAGCCATCCACGCGGTTTGTATCGCCGCGGGCGGCGAGGAATTCCCCGCTTCGCACATGCTGCCGGAAACCTGGATCGACACCGCCTACGAGGGCGAGATCGCGCGCTGCATCCCAGGCGCCCATATCAAGGCCACGATCGGCGACGTGCTGCAGTCCGATCGGGGCATGGCCGGCACCTATGCGCACGGCGAGGCGCTCGAATGCGGAACGGGCGAAGCGCTACGCCACTACAAGAACGGGATGCTGAAATGCGCTCCCGCCGTGCCGGTGCCCGATTGCATCGAGCGCACCAATCTGCGCCGCTATGGCACGGGCGACCTGTTCTTCTCCTACCGCGCGCAGGTGTGCGTGACGCCGGCCGAAACCGCGCGCGCCAGCGCCGACGTCTCCGGCATGGCGCTCGACGGCGGCGTGGGCGACGGCAGCAGCTACTGAACGTCCGCCTGGAACGAAGCGAGCCACTTCTTTTTTCCCTCCCTTGAAAAGAGAGGGCCCGATCGCCGAAGGCGGTCCGTAGCGGCAGCGTACGGACGGGAGGGATCGCGCGACGAAACACAGCCCTGACCCCCACCCGCTCGCACGGACTTCGTCCCTGCTCGCGTCCTGCCCCTTTCAGGGAGAGGGAAATTGAGACTGTGCCGCGGATCAAACCGATAGAAAGCGCGCTTATCCACGCCTCCCGTTTGCGATTGCGGTTTGCGTTCAACCGCTTCCCGTTTTTACGGCCCAACTTATCCCCGCCCGGATTCGCGGGTGTAGATTTCTCGGGCTATGAGCAACGAAACCACGCGTGCCGGCGCCAATCCGGCAGGAACCGCGCCCAGACCGGCGCAAACCGAAACGGCGATGGGCGTGATCACGGCCCAGCTCGTGGACAATCTCAAGCGCGGCATGCGCCTGCTCGATGTCTGCGAGATTGCGGCAATTGAACCGGGCAGTCAGGGAACCGCCGCGATGCAGGCCGCTGCACGCATCCTGCGCGGCCAGACAGAAGCTGTTGCGGCGATCGCCCGCATTGCCTGCGGCGAAACCCGCCACCGGACCATCGTCGAATATGTAAACGGTTCGAACGGGAGGTTGAATTCACGCGGCAACCGCAATGCGCTCAGGACCGGCCGGCATACGAAGCAGATGCGCGCCTTCCGGGCCGAGGTCCGCGCCCACAGGCGCGAAACCCGGGCCCTCATTGCCCGGGCGCATGCGCTCTGCCGCCTGCGCGCACTGGAAAAGCGCCGTCTTGCACGGGAGGTCCCCGCTGCTATTGTGCGCCGCGCCAAAACCGCCCGGCTAGGCCTTAGCGCCCGGCCGCATGCAGAGGAACTCCATGAATATTCACGAATATCAGGCGAAAGCGGTGCTGCGCGGCTTCGCCGTTGCGGTGCCCCAGGGCAAGCCCGCCTTCAGCGTCGAGGAAGCCGTGGCGGCGGCGAAGGAACTCCCCGGGCCGGTGTGGGTGGTGAAGGCGCAGATCCACGCGGGCGGGCGCGGCAAGGGCGGCGGCGTCAAGGTCGTCAAGTCCATCGACGATGTGAAGAAGGAAGCGCGCCGCATGCTCGGCATGACGCTTGTCACCCATCAGACCGGCCCCGCGGGCCGCCTCGTCAAGCGCCTCTATATCGAGGACGGCTCGGCCATCGCCCGCGAGCTTTATCTCTCGGCCCTGGTCGATCGCGCGACGGGGCGCGTCGCCTTCATCGCCTCGACCGAAGGCGGCATGGACATCGAGGAGGTGGCGAAGCACTCGCCGGAAAAAATCGAAACCGTCCAGGTGGACCCGGCCGCCGGCTATTCGCCTTACGTCGGGCTGAACATCGCAACCGCGTTGAAGCTGAAGGGCGACGAGGCCAAGCAATGCGGCAGGCTCGTCAAGAGTCTCTACGACGCCTTCCTCGCCAAGGACATGAGCCTGCTCGAAATCAATCCGCTCGTCGTGACGAAGCAGGGCAACGTCGTCTGCCTCGATGCCAAGATCAATTTCGACGACAACGCGCTCTTCCGCCACAAGGACATCGTCGAGCTGCGCGATCTCGACGAGGAAGACCCGATGGAAGTCGAAGCGTCCAAATTCGACCTCTCCTACGTCAAGCTCGACGGTTCCATCGGCTGCATGGTGAACGGGGCGGGGCTGGCCATGGCGACGATGGACATCATCAAGCTCTATGGCGAGGAACCGGCCAACTTTCTCGACGTCGGCGGCGGCGCCAGCCGCGAGAAGGTGACCGCCGCCTTCAAGATCATCGTCTCCGATCCCCATGTGAAGGGCATCCTGGTCAACATCTTCGGCGGCATCATGAAATGCGACATCATCGCCGACGGCATCGTCGCCGCCGCGAAGGAGGTGCATTTGTCGGTGCCGCTCGTCGTCCGCCTCGAAGGCACCAATGTGGAGAAGGGCAAGGAGATTCTCGCGAAATCCGGCCTGCCCATCGTCTCCGGCTCCGACCTCGCCGACGCGGCGCAGAAGATCGTGAAGGCGGTGAAAGAGGCGAAATGACTTCGAGACGAAGCCTATCGGCCTCTTATTTTCCGCGGGCGCGGCTTGGAACGATATACAGCGCGGCGGGTGCGAGCGGTCCGACGAACATGGCGGCAATCATCCAGCCTGTCGGCCGCAAACCCTTGGCCAGGGCGAGGCGCTGGGCAAGATACGCCGATGCAAGGCCAAGAGCGGCCAACAGGGCCATGATGACGTACATCGCCGATGCCTCAATTCCGATCCGGTGCCATCATACCGTCATCGGCACCCAACGGGCAAACTGATGCCCATCCACGCCGGAAAAGGGATGATGTTAAACACCCTCTCCCCCATTGGGGGAGAGGGCAGGGTGAGGGGGTAACACAGGCAATGGTCCGTCCGGACACGACGAAGATGCGGCAATCGCTCGATCTCAACCGCAGCCGCGCAAAGGAAATGCGCCACGAGCCGGTGGCCGCAGAGGAATTGTTCTGGGATCGTGTCCGCAATCGTCGCCTTGGCGGCTGCAAGTTCAAGCGCCAGGTTCTCATCGGCAGCTACATCGCCGACTTCGTCTGCATCGAAAAGAAACTGATCGTGGAGTTGGATGGGCCGTTCCATGCAAAACACAAAGGCTATGACGCGGCACGCGATGCGTATCTCAAAAATCTCGGCTATCGCGTGTTGCGCTTTACAAACGATGAATTTGCAAGCGATCTGCCGGCGACATTGCTGATCGTCCAGCATACGCTCGACACGGCCGCCCCCTCACCCTGCCCTCTCCCCCAAAGGGGGAGAGGGAATTGAGTATGGTTTTTTATCGCGTTTCCATCATCTAGAGAGCATCCATGTCCATCCTCGTCGACAAGAACACGCGCGTCATCTGCCAGGGTTTCACCGGCAACCAGGGCAGCTTCCATTCCGAACAGGCCATCGCCTACGGCACGAAGATGGTGGGCGGCACCTCGCCCGGCAAAGGCGGCACAACGCATTTGGGCCTGCCGGTGTTCGACACCGTGCGCGAGGCCCGCGAGAAGACCGGGGCCGATGCCTCCGTCATCTACGTGCCGCCGCCGGGTGCGGCTGACGCGATCTGCGAGGCGATCGACGCCGAAGTGCCGCTGATCGTCTGCATCACCGAGGGCATCCCGGTCCTCGACATGGTCAGGGTGAAGCGCTCGCTCGCCGGCTCCAAGTCGCGCCTGATCGGGCCGAACTGCCCGGGCGTCATGACTGCCGGCGAGTGCAAGATCGGCATCCTGCCGGCCAACATCTTCAAGACCGGCTCTGTCGGCATCGTCTCGCGGTCCGGCACGCTGACCTACGAAGCCGTGTTCCAGACCTCGCAGGAAGGCCTCGGCCAGACCACCGCGGTCGGCATCGGCGGCGACCCGGTCAAGGGAACCGAGTTCATCGACGTGCTGGAGATGCTGCTCGGCGACCCCAAGACCGAGTCCATCATCATGATCGGCGAAATCGGCGGTTCCGCCGAGGAAGACGCCGCCCAGTTCCTCAAGGACGAGGCCAAGCGCGGTCGCAAGAAGCCGATGGTTGGCTTCATCGCTGGTGTTACCGCACCTCCCGGCCGCCGCATGGGCCATGCCGGCGCGATCATCGCCGGCGGCAAGGGTGACGCCGGTTCCAAGACCGAGGCCATGAAATCGGCCGGAATCACGGTCTCTCCGTCGCCTGCGCGCCTTGGACACACGCTTGCCGAAATTTTGAAGGGCTAATTCACTTCTTCGTTGTTTTCCGGGCGAAGTTTCGCGCCAAATAGGGTAAATGGTCGCTGACGTACCGATCCACGCCGGGGGATCGGTCTCAGCGCCGTTTTCAGGGCGCAAACAAGAATCGCCAGGAACTCAAGTATGTCTCGCCAGGACGCGAACGCAGCCTTTGCCCTTTCATCTTTTTTGCAGGGCACAAACGCCACCTACATCGACGATATTTACGCCCGTTATGAGAAGGATCCCGGCTCGTTCGATCCGGAATGGCAGGAGTTCTTCCAGAGCCTGAAGGACCAGCCGGCCGACGTTCGCAAGAACGCCCAGGGTCCTAGCTGGGCCCGCGACAACTGGCCGGAGACCCCCCGCGACGATCTCACCTCGGCGCTGGACGGCAACTGGGTCCAGGTCGAGAAGGCGGTCGGCACCAAGATCGCCGCCAAGGCCAAGGCGGCTGAGAAGGGCTCCGAAATCTCCTCTGCCGACGTGCTCCAGGCGACCCGCGATTCGGTGCGCGCCCTGATGCTGATCCGCGCCTACCGCATGCGCGGCCATTTCCACGCCAAGCTCGATCCGCTCGGCATCGAGGCGCCGCGCAACCGCGAAGAGCTCGACCCGCGCACCTACGGCTTCAGCGAGGCCGATTTCGACCGCAAGATCTTCCTCGATCACGTGCTCGGCCTCGAATACGGCTCGCTCCGCGAGATCGTCGCGATCTGCGAGCGCACCTACTGCCAGACGCTCGGCGTCGAATTCATGCACATCTCGAACGCGGCACAGAAGTCATGGATCCAGGAACGCATCGAAGGCCGCGACAAGGAAATTACCTTCACCCGTGAAGGCAAGCGCGCGATCCTCAACAAGCTCGTCTAAGCCGAAGGCTTTGAAAAGTTCTGCGACGTCAAGTTCACCGGCACCAAGCGCTTCGGTCTCGACGGCGCGGAATCGCTGATCCCCGCGCTCGAGCAGATCATCAAGCGTGGCGGCAATCTCGGCGTGAAGGAAATCGTGCTCGGCATGCCGCATCGCGGCCGCCTCAACGTGCTGACGCAGGTGATGGGCAAGTCGCACCGCGCGCTGTTCCACGAGTTCAAGGGCGGCTCGGCCAACCCTGAAGACGTCGAAGGCTCCGGCGACGTGAAGTACCATCTCGGCGCATCATCCGATCGCGAGTTCGACGGCAACCGCATCCATCTGTCGCTGACCGCCAACCCCTCGCATCTCGGGATCGTCGATCCCGTGGTTCTCGGCAAGGTGCGCGCCAAGCAGGATCAGCATGG
>JACQDO010000158.1 GCA_016201085.1 Hyphomicrobiales bacterium
CTCATTCTTGTCATCCTCCTGATCATCTTTTTGTTCGGAGGCTTCAGTGGCCGTTTCGGCGGCTACGGCTACGGCTACGGTCACGGCGGCGTCGGCCTTATCGGCACCATTTTGATCATCATTGTCGTTCTGATGCTGCTCGGACGGATCTGATCCGACATGCGCCAGGTGTTCGTGTGATCGATGTGTTTGCTTGGGTACTAAAAACTTATCCAATCGGGGGGTCTTAGTGGCGAACACGAGGTGTCGAACACGAGGTGGCCGATTTCACCTGGAGGTACTATATTTGTCCATATCTCAAGCGGTAGCTCAGCATTTGCCGTACCTGCGCCGTTATGCGCGAGCCTTGGCGGGCAATCAGCAATCGGGCGATGCCTATGTCGTTGCCACGCTAGAGGCTTTGATCGAAGATTCTTCTGCCCTCGAGAATGCACTCTCAACCCGGATTGGGCTCTACAAGCTGTTCACAAAAATCTGGAATTCGGTCAGCTTGAACGCAAAGTCGCAACCGGCGCTCATGGGCTTGCCAGTCGAACAACGGCTTGCGCAGATCACCCCCAGGCTGCGGCAGGCGTTTCTTCTGGTGGCGCTGGAGGGTCTTTCCGAGGACGATGCAGCCAAAGTGCTCGACATCGACGTTCCTGCCTTGCAGGCCTTGATCGAGGAATCGGGTAAGGAGTTGGCTGCCGAGATTGCGACTGACGTTCTGATTATCGAGGACGAGACTTTCATCGCGTTCGATCTCGAGGGTGTGGTGAAATCGCTCGGCCATCGTGTTCTGGGCGTGGCGCGCACGCACACCGAAGATGTGAATTTGGTGAAAGCCAAGCGTCCCGGGGTCATCCTCGCCGATATCCAGCTGGCCGATGGCAGTTCTGGCCTTGATGCAGTCAACGAGATGTTACGTAACTTCGAGGTGCCGGTGATTTTCATTACCGCCTATCCCAAACGATTTTTGACCGGTAAACGGCCGGAGCCAGCATTTCTGATCGCGAAGCCGTTCCAGTCTTCGATGGTATCGGCGGTATTGAGCCAGGCGTTATTCTTCGAGCAAAACGCCAAACGCCGCGAGTTGCTGGCGAGCTGAAACGCAAACGCGCCGCATACCAAAATTCTCACCCGGCGATGATCTCGATTCTCGCTAATAAAATTCCCTGTTCATGCGCTAGGAACCCCTGTTCTGCCAAAATACATCCCTTTTTTGTGTAGGAAAGAGTTGTCGATTAATCTGGTAGCTGATGAGCGGCTCGACCGGATAACCAAACGGGCTGAAGCCTCGTGACAAAAGTCGCTTTAGGAGGCTGAGCGAACGCTCGAAATGACGCGAATGGCACTTAGGGACATCCGACGCGACGATCGGTCATCCCGCTTTGATGGTACTTGTAGGTATCGAGCGTTCAATTGATGAATTTGTGTAGGCAACGTTGTTTGCATGCGCGGCAGCAAGAGATAATCCCGAACGTCGGCGACCAAGGGGCCGACCGCTTTTATCGCTTCGTTGAGTTTGGCGGGGGGCCGGCTAAATTCGCGCACCCAATGCCGCATTTCGGCGGGCGAGTGGACGTCGATACGCTTCGGGTCGGCGGGACCCTGCAGCAAACCGTTATTGTCTTCGATCATCATCACAACATGGCCGTAAAAATGATAGCAACCACAGCAAGCGCCGGCACGACCACCGGTGGAACGAACCGAGCCAGCATTGAATTCTCCTGCAAAATGCCGACTCCGCCCCGGCGCCTTCTCGCGAAGCCGGAGGACAACATCGGTTTTTGGTCTTGGGACGGAGCGCCATGCAGGCGCTTCAACTCGAAGAACAGTGCGCCCAATCGCGCCCAAAGTCGAGGTATTATGCGAAAGCATGCTGAATATGAGGCGGCGCCTCTCGTTAAAGCGATGCGGCATCCCTATATGCATCGTAATGTTCACGCCCGAGTTATTTCGTGCGAAAGCGGCCGAGTGCACCAAATTGGCAAAGACGGCGAACAGCCTCGACGAGGCGCGTGGATTCCAGAGGCGCGAAGCCAGCTTTACCGTGCTCGCGGATAATGAGCAGTTGCTTGCTGACCATTACGACCAGACAGTGCATGCGATGGATGTTGACGGAGCTAATGAAATAGCTCCAGCCTTGATGGACGAAACGGTCTTGGCGGCGGACGTTTCGTCATGAATTGGCCATGGCAACGACCGCCGAGTACTATGAATCACGCGGTCACCTTTCCAAATGCAAGCCGTAGTTACGATGCCACACGGCACGCGGTAGCCTTCTGGGGCTATGACCGCTCGATGGAAAATTCGTTCTTCGTGACCTGGGACGCGCTCAAGCAGATTCAGCCTAATCTGCAGGCCGACGAAGCAGGTTTGCTGCGGGCCTTCGATAGCAATCGTAAGCTGATCTATGAGATCGCGGCCAAGGTGTACGGCCGTGGCCGAAAAGGCGTCTACAACCTCAGCGCCGCTGATTTCTAAATATTTGAGTTATCTATCGGCGTCTTAACCGGTCGACCCGGCGGCGTTTAAGCCAATACACAACAAAGGAACGGCCTGTGAGCAGCAAGACGGAAAAACCTATTAATCTGCGCGCGAATGTGATGCCGATCAACGGTTACGTGTTGTGTAAGCCTTCGCCGAAGGCCGCCTTGTCAGATGAGGCGCGGTGTTGAGAACTGTCCATATGGACAGTCATACACACAGTGCTCAGGTTGAACGGCTCGAAGTAGTGGACACGGGTCGGCGGCGTCGCTGGTCCGAGGAGGAGAAGCTCAAAATCGTGCTTGAGAGCTTGCGAGCGCCACGCCAGGTCTCGGCGACAGCGCGGCGACACGGCATTTCGCGCGCACAGCTGCTGCAATGGCGACGATCGTTTCGAGCCAAGCGAACGGATACTGCTGAACAACAAATCGGCTTCGTACCGGCCCTGGTCATCCCGGAATCGGAGCTGGCGGTACCGCCGCCAGCCGCGTTGGCCGGCGGTGGGGCGATCGAGATTGAGTTTGCGAGCGGGGCTCGGATGCGGATCACGGGCGCGGTCGACGCGGCAACGCTGCGGGCGGCGGTGGCGGCCGTGACCGGTGGACAACCGCGATGATCCCGTTGCCGACGGGCGTGCGGGTGTGGCTGGCGACCGGACATACCGACATGCGGAAGGGCTTTGCGTCCCTATCATTGCTGGTGCAGGAAGTGCTGCGGCACGATCCGCTGAGCGGTCACCTGTTTTGCTTCCGCGGACGCAGGGGCGACCTGTTGAAGGTGATCTGGCATGACGGCCAGGGCGCCTGCTTGTTCACCAAGCGATTGGAGCGAGGCCGCTTCTTGTGGCCGAGCACGACGGGCGAGGCGGTGACGATCTCCTCGGCGCAGCTGGGATATTTGCTGTCCGGCATCGACTGGCGCCATCCGCAAGAAACCTGGCGCCCGACATCGGTGGGATGACGGTTTTGCTTTGCAGGTGCCGACGAATATGATTCTGTCGTCGCATGGCATCAACGGGCGAACCTCTTCCATCCGATCTTGCTGCGGCGCATGCGATGATTCTCGCCGAGCGCGCCGCGCGTATTGAGGCGGAGGCGATTGCCGCGCGTGCCGTGGCAGAGAACGCCAGCACGGAAGCGTTCATCGCACACCTCAAGCTCGAAATCGAAAAGCTGCGGCGGGAGCTTTACGGGCACCGCTCGGAGCGCAAGGCGCGGCTGCTGGAGCAGATGGAGCTTCAGCTCGAAGACCTGGAGGCGGGAGCGACTGAGGACGAGCTGGCCGCCGAGAAGGCGGCGGCGCGCACGCAGACGGTTAAGTCGTTCGAGCGCAAACGACCGTGCCGCAAGCCCTTCCCCGAGCATCTACCGCGCGAGCGCGTCGTCATCGCCGCCCCGGAAAGCTGCTCCTGCTGCGGTTCGACGAAGCTGTCGAAACTGGGGGAGGACATCACCGAGACGCTGGAGGTGATCCCGCGCCAATGGAAAGTGATCCAGACGGTACGCGAGAAGTTCTCCTGCCGGGAGTGCGAGAAGATCACGCAGCCACCAGCACCATTCCATGTGACGCCGCGGGGCTTTGCCGGGCCGAACCTTTTGGCCATGATCTTGTTCGAGAAGTTTGGGCAACATCAGCCGCTGAACCGCCAGAGCGAACGCTACCGGCGCGAAGGCATCGATCTGAGCGTGTCGACGCTGGCCGACCAGGTCGGCGCCTGCACGGCCGTGCTGCAGCCACTGCATGCGCTAATCGAGCGCCACGTGCTGGCGGCCGAGCGGCTGCACGGGGACGACACGACGGTGCCGATCCTGGCGAAGGGCAAGACGGTAACCGGGCATATCTGGGCTTACGTCCGGGACGACCGGCCGTTCGGCAGCCGGGCGCCGCCGGCGGCGCTCTATTACGCCTCGCGCGATCGCCGCCACGAGCATCCCGCGCGGCATCTGAACGACTACACTGGCATCCTGCAGGCCGACGCCTACAGCGGGTACACTGGCCTCTATGATCCGTTGCGTCCGCAAGGAGCGATCACGCCGGCCCTGTGTTGGGCCCATGCAAGGCGGCAGTTCTTCGAACTGGCCGATATCGCAGCCAATGCCCGGCGGGGCAAGAACGCTCCGCACCACGAATGCGATCGAGCGGTTGCACGAGGAGTTCAAACGAAGGATCAAAACGCAGACCGTGCTGCCGTCGGCCGACACTGCTGCGATGTTGTTCTGGGCTCTGCTCGCCTCGGGGCAAATCAACATGCGCAAGGTCGATGGATGGCAGACACTCGCCACAAAGCCAATCGATCAGCCAATTGACCTTGCAGCCTGAAACGATATCTTCATGTTACCGGAGATCGCGCCACACCGAATTCCAACACAACGCGCGCCGGCACCATGAGCGAAATCAAAACCCGTATGTCCGCACCGGCTGCCATCCATCCCGACACGATATAACGTAAATACCTGGCTGTGCGTAACGAAAACCTCATCCGACGATGAATGTGTTTTGGCGACTGCGACTGTGTCCGCCACCACGCATTGCTTCATATGTTTATTGACTTAAATCAATGCGTCGGCCGTTAAATGCCGCGTGCTTAGCCATATAAGAAAAACGGTGGGGTTCGCTTTGTTCTAGCGCACGACCTTGGCTCGAATTTTCTGGGAGGCAACCATGAAGATATCAATCGGCTACGCAACTGCGATCGCAGGCGCTGCAGTACTCACTGTCATCGTCACCTCCGGGTTCAGTCCGGCGAGGACGCAGACAGCAAGTTTTCCGACCCGGACGATCACGATCATCGTTCCGTTCCCGGCGGGGGGGACCGCCGATATGCTGCCGCGCGTCGTCGCGGAAAGGCTGCGCGTCACTTTCGGCCAGCCAGTGGTCATAGAGAACAAGCCGGGCGCCAGCGGTAATCTCGGCGCGGAGCAGGTGTTCCGGGCAACGCCCGACGGCTACACGCTGCTGAACGCCCCGCAACTCAGTTACAGCATCAATCACTTGCTCAACCCCAACCTCAGTTTCGATCCGCGCGGCTTTGAGCCCGTGAGCGTGCTGGCGACCTATCCGACCGTGCTGTTCGCGCGGGCCGATCTGCCCGCCAACAACCTGGCGGAGCTCCTTGCCTATGCGCGCGCCAATCCCGGCAAGCTCACCTACGCCTCCCAGGGCAAGGGCCAAATCGCCCATCTGACCATGGAAGCACTGAAGATGATGGCTAAGGTGGACATCCTGCATATCCCGTATCGTGGTTCGGCGCCGGCACTCAACAATCTGCTCGGCGGGCATGTCGATGTGCTTCCCGACAATCTTCTTGCCGGTCTCCAGCACGTGCAGAACGGCAAGCTGAAGATCATCGGCGTCGGTGGCCACGAGCGCATGCCCGGCTTGCCCGACATTGCTACCTTCGCCGAGGTGGTGCCTGGCCTCTATTCCGAGACGTGGATGGCGATCTCGGCGCCGCCCGGGACGCCGAAGGAGATCACCGGCAAGTTGTCGGCCGCGATTGCCGAGGCGATCAAAGTGCCCGAAACCAATCAGCGCTTTCGCGATCTCGGGGCAATGCCCTTCGGCAGTACCCCGGATCAGATGCGCGACCTCATCAAGCAGAGCATGGATCTTTGGGCACCGGTGGTCACGTCGGCGAAAATCACCAGCGAATGAGCGAGGTTGCCGATCCCAACCACGGCGCGACCAACCGGCAGCGTTGCGCGTTTGTCGCCTGAGTTGACAAAAATCGTTTCTGCTTACAAGTTGCGGCTTATCGATACGGAGGGTATCGTTATAAAGCAAAACCACGCACCGCGGACCTCGTTGCAGGCGGATCGTTCAAGCCGCGGTGCAAGGATGGAATCGTGCACAGCACGATGACTATCGTTCGGCGTTGTTGGCGGTGCTCGCCGCTGCGATCCGGCGAAAACTCAGGACATCCCCCGATGCGCGCATAGACCGTGATCGGATGGCTGGAGGAAACAACGTGGCGAATGCGAACATAGACCAGCTGACGCTCTCGACCGTCTGGCACAGCTTCCAATCGCTGTGCCGTGAGATGCGCAGCATGATGACCCGGACGGCGCAGAGCTACCTGATGGCAACTCTGAAAGATCTCTCGGTCGGCGTCTGGCTGGCCGATGGATCGACGGTGGCGGTGCCGGAAGGGCTGCCGGGTCAATTCCTCGGCACATCGTTCGCCATCGCTTCGATCCGCGAGAAATTCAAGAATAACCTCCATCCCGGCGACGTCATTCTCACCAACGATCCCTATCACGGCGGCCACAACACCCATCTACCGGACTGGGGGTTCATCCGACCGATCTTCTACGAAGGCGAACTTTTATTCTTCACGATGGTGCGCGGGCACATGACCGACACCGGGGGATCCTTTCCCGGCGGCTACTTCCCGAACGCCTACGACATCATCGCCGAAGTGAGCGTCGAGGACTTGACCGACATCCCGCCGATCCTTGCCAACCGGATTCGCAGCATCGACGGTGTGGAGAGCACGATCTCGCTTGTCACCTTCCCGGAGTAGCGAAGGCCGGACACTTCCCTTCCCCGGCAGGCGCGGCGACCCAACGCTACTTCTTGCCCTTGTCAGAGAGTAGGCGGAGCCGCCCCCGCTTCCGCTCACCGACAGATCGCGACGCGGCGTAG
>JACQDO010000036.1 GCA_016201085.1 Hyphomicrobiales bacterium
GTCCAGCGCGTCGCGCGCGGAATTGGCGTGCACCGTGGACATCGAGCCGTTATGGCCGGTGTTCATCGCCTGCATCATGTCGAATGCTTCGACGCCGCGAACCTCGCCGACGATGATGCGGTCCGGGCGCATGCGCAGACAGTTGATGAGCAGCTCGCGCTGGCGGATGGCGCCCTCGCCTTCAATGTTGGGTGGACGGGTTTCCAGGCGCGCCAGGTGCGGCTGCTTGAGCTGCAGCTCGGCCGCGTCCTCGATGGTGACCACCCGTTCCTTGGGCGAGATGAAGGCCGACAGCGCGTTGAGCATGGTGGTCTTGCCGGAGCCGGTGCCGCCGGAAATGATGGTGGTGACACGCGCCTTCACCGCCGCCGCCAGCACCTCGGCCATCGGCGGGCGCAGCGCGCCGACCTCGACCAGCTTGGAAAGGTTGAGCGGCTTCTTGGAAAATTTGCGGATCGAGACCAGCGGGCCATCGACGCCGATCGGCCGCACCGCCACGTTGACGCGCGAGCCATCCTGCAAGCGCGCGTCGCAGAGCGGATGCGATTCGTCGACCCGGCGGCCGACCGCCGACACGATCTTGTTGACGATACGCAGCAAATGCTGCTCGTCCTTGAAGCGCACCGCCAGCGGCTCGAGCATGCCGCCACGCTCGACATAGACGCATTCGTGACCGTTGATCAGGATATCGCTGATGCTCGGGTCCTTCAGCAGCGGCTCGAGCGGACCGAGGCCGGTCATTTCGTCGAGGATTTCCGAGACGAATTCCGCGAGTTCCTGCGCATTGAGCGCCAACCGCTCGACCAGAACGTATTGCGAGACCAGTCCCTGCACGTGCTTGCGGATTTCGTCCTCAGGCAGCTTTTCCAGCGCCGAGAGGTTGATTTCCTCGATCAGCCGGCGATGCAGGCGCACCTTGGCGTCGAGCAGCTTTTCGCTCATCAGCGGATTGGCGGTCTGGGTTGCCGGCGGCGACGGCTCCGGCGCGGTTTCCGGGAACACCGTCCATGCCACGCCCTCGAGCGTCGACGGCGACGGCTCTTCGACCGCAGGCAAATCCGGCGCGGCTACCCGTCGAGCTGTGAATCGGCCGGCCATCGCTCACTGATCCTTCTTTATCTGGCGATGGAAAGCTTGAGCTTCTGCAGCAGCGGCGCGGACTTCGGTTCGGCGGCTTTGTCGGCCGCGTTGCCCAGCACCAGTTTGCGGATCTGCGCGGTGATCTTGTTGCCCGGCTTGACCTCGTCGAGCGGCACGCCGCGGTCGATCGCCTCGCGCACCAGATTGTAGTCGTTGGGGATCGCGCAGGCGAAGGCGTCGCCCAGCGTCTGTTCGAGGTCGCTGCGGCGCAGGCCAGCCGAGAACATGCGCTGTTGGAAGCGATTGACGATGACCTGCGGCTGCGGACCCTCGCCCAGCCGTTCCTTGATCGCCGCCACCAATTGCTTGGCGTGACGCAAGCCCGGCACCGTGGTCTCGCTGACGATGAACAATTTGTTGGAGCCGAGCAGCACGCTGTCGGTCCAGGAAAACCAGGTGCGCGGCATGTCGAACACGACATATTCGAAATTGGTCGACACCAGATCGAGCAGCCGGGTCACCACGTCGGGATCGAACGAACGCATCTCCGCCGGCCGATTTGGCGCGGCTACCACCGCCAGGCCGGAGGCGTGATAGGAGAGCATGACTTCCAGCAATTGCCGGTCGAGGCGGTCCGGTCGCGGCTCGATTTCCGCCAGATTGAGACGCGGCTCGAGATCGAGATAGTCCGCGACCGCGCCATGTTGGAAATCCAGATCGACCAGACAGGTCGACGGCTTAACGCGCGGGCCGCCGCTATTGAGCAGCAGCATGGCGGTCTGCACCGCCAGCGTGGTGACGCCGGCGCCGCCGACCGCAGGCAGGAAAGTGTAGATCTGCGCTTCCGTCGGCGTGGCTGCGCTGCCGCCCTGACCCTTGGCGACGCGGGCGCAGGCGCGCACCAGATCGATCGGCGCCACCGGCTTGACCAGAAAGTCGGCGATGCGCATCTGCAGCAGCATGCGCGCGACGTTCTCGTCGAAAGCCTGCGTGACCGCGATCACCGGCGGCCAGGCGCCGACCCGCGCCATCAGCCGGGATAACGCCTGCATCTCGTCTTCACGGCCGGCATCGAGATCGACCACCACTACGGTGGCGCCTTCGACCTCAAGCGCGTCGCCCTGCTCCGCGATCCGGCCCGATGCCATGCTGAGTTCGATCGCACTCGAGGCGCCAAACGTGGCGCGCGCGGAGCGATTGAACTCCTCGTCGGCGGTGAGAACCACCACCCGGGTTCGATTTGAGCTGGCGCTACGGCCGATACGCATGACTTCAAAGGTCCCGCTATTTCACCGGTGCCGCCGGCTGCGTCACGCTCGGGCCAATCGGCGTCGTGTTGTTCTGCGCGACGGGTGCCGCCTCGTAGGTACCGGAAGTGCCGGTGCCACGCGGCGGAATCACTTTATTGGTGCGATAGCGCTCGATCGCGGTTTCCAGCTTGGCGCCGTTGAAGGCGATATCGCGATTGGCGCTGGCGGGCGGCCAGGGATCGACCATATGGGTGACCTTGTTGGTCGCGACCGCGTTGCCGCCGCTCATCGCAATCGTGTCGCGACGGTCGAGATATTCCGAGCAGCCGCCGAGCATGGCGAGCACAGCGGCGAGCGCGAGGCCGCGCACGAAGTTATTGGATGGCCGCATTGGATATCCCCCACTTCGGCATATCGAGCATGTGCCCGGTGAAAGGCAGCGATTCGGCGGCGACGAGGCGCGCAGCCGCCGGCGTCAGCGAGCGCGCTTCCTCCCGCGAGACCTCGGCCTTGCCGAGCAGGAAGAAGTCTGGATCGTTCGGCTGCAACGTGTCATCGGCCGGCGTCTTGACGATGTCGCCCGGGCGCGCGGGACGCACGAGACGCGGCGTGACGATGATGGCGAGATCGGTCTCGTTTTTCTGATAGGATTTGCTGGAGAACAACGCGCCCAATACCGGCACGCTGCCGAGCCATGGCAGTTGCTCGACCAGGTTCTTGTTGTCGTTCTGCAACAGGCCACCGATCATGAAGCTCTGGCCGTCGCGCAGTTCGACCGTGGTCGAGGCGCGGCGCACGATCAGCGCCGGGACCGAGGCACCGCCCGGAAGCGCTACGGAATGGGTGGTGTCGATCGAACTTACCTCCGGCTCGATCTTGAGGTTGATCAGGCTGTTGCCGAGCACGGTCGGCGTGAAAGCTAGACCGACGCCATATTTTTTATAATCGAGGGTGATCTGCCCGAGGCTTCCCGCCACCGGAATGGGATATTCGCCACCGGCCAGGAAACTCGCGGTGTCGCCCGAGAGCGCGACCAGGTTGGGCTCGGCCAGGCTGCGGGCGATGCCCTTCTGCTCGAGCGCGTTGATCATAACGTCGGTGGATACGCCACCCGCCACCATACGGGCGATCATGAAGCCGAACGGAGAAGCACCGGATAGCACGCCGGCGGCCACTTCGCCTGCCGGAATTTCTGAGGCGCTCGTTGGCGACGTGATCGGAAGGTTCGACGCGGGCTGGCGCGAGCCGATATTGGTTGTGCTGTGGCTACCGAAGCGGTTCCACTGCACGCCCAGCTCGCGGCCCGCGGTGCGCGAAATCTCGATGAAGCGCACTTCCAGCATGACCTGTTGCGGCGAACTGACCGATACGGAATTGATGATTTCCGGGCCGAACTGGCGCGCAATGGTCACCGCTTTGTCGAGCGTGGCGGCATCGATGACTTCGCCGGACAGCATGATGCGGCCGTTGACGGTCGATGCTTCCAGGCTCGAGCGCGGGAAGCGGCGCTTGAGCTCGTTGGTCAGGCGCGTGATGTCGTAGGTCACCTCGACGTCGAAGATGCCGATCAGCTTCTTGCCTTCGGAATAGACCGACACGCGGGTGGTGCCGATCTTCTTGGCCAGAATCGACAGCGTGTGATCGGTGAGAGGATTGACGTCGGCGACATCCGGATCGCCAACCATGACGTCGACGAGGCTGGTGTCGGTGCGCACGTCCTGCGACTTGCCGATCGTCACCGTCACCATGGCGGTACGGTTGGCGCCGCTGATCTGGATGGTGCGTTGCTGCGCATAGGCATCTCCAGCCATGCACAGAAACGTTGCCACCATGGCGGTTGCCAGCGCAATGATTGCATCGCGCAGCCAGTTGCCGCTCTTTGCGGTCCTGTCCGAGCGCCGCCAGTCGAAGCCGGCGACATTGGCGATATTGTTGTTCACGACACTCTCCCCACCCCGTCACTCACTCCAGGCCTGGACTTACCAGGCCGCTGATCTCCGTCCCGCATCGGTCGAGGCCCCAAGACGTCCCTCGACCGGCACGGTGTATTCCTGTTTCGCCGATGCGCGCGTCACCACGACCGTCGCGGTCACCGCGACTTTCTGGTCGCCGACCGGCTCAAGGGTGCCCAGATCCTTGAGCGTGATCTTGCGCGTTTTCACCGCGGCGGTTTCGCCGGCCTTGCGCAGCAGCAGCGACAGGCTGCCAACCGAGGAAGCCAGCCAGACTTTCTGGGCTTCGACCGTGTCGACTTCCAGCGTCACCGACTTGGCCACCGTCGCTTTCGAGCTGCGTTCGTCGGCGCTCTGGTCGATCGCGAGCACGCGCGTATTCTGCAGCACGATGTCGGTGGTGGCCGAGCCCTTATCGATCTGGCGCGTGAGCACGACATCGACGTGATCGCCCGGCAGCACGAAGCCGCCGACGCCTTCCACGTCGTTGACGCGGATGGTCACCGCCTTCATGCCGGGCCTCACCAAAGCCGACAGTGTCGCGCGCTGGCCGGCGCCGGTGATCTTGAGCGCGAGCACCGGCTCGTTCGCCTCGATTGCCGACAGCACCACGCGGCGGCCGCCGGACAAGATGTCCTTGATTGCGGTGAAGGCGCCAGCCGGCAGCGATTCGGCCGGCCACGATACTTCCTTCAACATCGCCTCGCTGAGCTCGGTGCCGAAGCGCAACGGCTCCTTGGCGACGACGATAGTGCGCGTCGCCACCTGCTGCTTGTTGGCTTCCATGTTGCGCGCCTGCATGCTGGCCTGGTTGTTGAGCCAGACCTGGGCGATGAACACGGCGAGCAAGCCGAAGACGACGGCGAACCCGATCATGACGATAGTGCTGGCACGCACGGCGGTTTGTCCCGTTTGACGCGACCGGAAACTGTTCTGGTCTATTCGGGACAAGCCTAAAGGTCAGGAAGTATTCAATTGCTAAAATCGCGCGTTCATTTACGACTATGCTGAAGAGCCCCTGAATTCCTATTGTTTACAACCGGTATCCGAAATTGGATGAACTTTAGAGTAACTTGCCAACCATTAACAATACTGGATCGTAACGTCGCGCGCGCAGTAACGATCGGTTTAGCCTAACGATCCCCTGCGCCGCGCAAAACGTCAGCAAAATGGGCCTTCGCCCACGCGCGCGAGCGCGGCCACGACTGCGAGACGACCTGCTCAAGACTAAGGCAAGGTTAGTAAAGCGTGCCGTTGGCGTTGCTCAGGCGGTACGGTTACGGCAACATGGGGAAACGACTGCCGTACGGCCAATAATTAATCCGGGAGAAATCGCCTATGTCTAAACCGCGCATTAGCTATGTCGATCCTTCGACGGTCAAAGACCCTGCCATGATCGCCGAGTTCGAGCGCTGCGCGCGGGAAGGGACGCCGCGGCCGGAAAGTCAGGCGATCCGCGCACATGTGCCAGCGACGTTCTGGTCGTTCGCCAATACCTGGCGCGACGTGTTCAAGAACGGCGTCGCCGATCACAAGATCAAAGAGCTGTGCCGCATATACGTTTCGCGTTCGGTGCTGTGCGAATTCTGCGGCAATCAGCGTTCGATCAAGGCGGCCAAGTCCGGCCTCAAGGAAGACGATTATTCCGACCTGATCAATTTCGAGAGCTCGATCCGCTACGACGATCGGCAGAAGGCGGCGCTCGCCTATGCCGAGGCCATCACCTGGGATCTGCCGTGCGACGACGCATTCTGGGCGCGCCTGCACAAGCATTTCAGCGAGCCCGAGCTGGTCGAAATCGGCTATTTCGTCGCCATCACCATGGGCCAGCAGCGCTGGCTGCGTACGCTCAATATCGAGCACCATCAGATTCTTGCTGGACAAGACGGTTCGATGGCGCCGGGCTTCGAGACCGAGGAAGCGCTCAAGCTCTCCAAACAGGCCGCCGATTACTGGGCCAAGGTCAACCCTAAGCCAGCATCGCAGGCCGCCGAGTGACACAGACACAAACTGCATCCACCGCCGTGCCAACCGCCAAAGCCACCGGCGCCGAGCCCCGCATCCGCGTTCGTGGCCTCGGCAAATATTACGGCACGCTCGAAGTGTTCCGTGACATCAACTTCGACGTCGGCGAGCGCGAGATCGTCGCCATCGTCGGCCCGTCCGGCTGCGGCAAGACCACGCTGCTGCGTTGCATCGATGGGCTGATTCCGTTCGATGCCGGCGAGGTGCGGGTTGGCCGTGAGCTGGTGAGCGAGCCGATCGCCGGCGTCGCCATGGTGTTCCAGCATTTCGGGCTGTTTCCGTGGAAGACGGTGTTCGACAACGTCGCCTATGGCTTGCGCATGGCCGGCGCCGCCAAGGCCGAGATCGATCGCAAGGTGCCGGAATTCATCAAACTGGTCGGCCTCGCCGGCTTCGAGAAGGCGTTCCCCTACCAGATGTCCGGCGGCATGCAGCAGCGCTGCGGTCTGGCGCGCGCGCTGGCGGTGGAGCCCAATGTGCTGCTGATGGACGAGCCGTTCGCGGCGGTCGATGCACAGACCCGCGAAATTCTGCAATTCGAGCTGCTGCGCATCTGGGAGCAGCGGCCGACCGCGATGATCTTCGTCACCCATTCGATCGAGGAAGCCGTGCTGCTCGGCCACCGGGTGATCGTGCTCAAGGGCCGGCCCTCGAGCATCCACGAGACCATCACCATCGACCTGCCGAGCCCGCGCACGCGCGACACGCTGCGTCTGCCGCGTTTTGCCGAGTTGCGCGAACAGGTGTGGGGCACGCTGATGCGGGAGGCCCGCGAAGCCGAATTCATTCTCGAACGCTGAAATAAAAAACGCTCAAACAAAAATGGAGGATTCCATGATCCGCAGAAGCTTCAACCTGATGGCCGGCGGTGCGCTGCTGGCACTCGCGCTGACCGCCGGCCCGGCGTCGGCGCAGGGCAAGAAAGTCA
>JACQDO010000163.1 GCA_016201085.1 Hyphomicrobiales bacterium
TGAGCCTGTATGGCTACACCACGCAGCGCGATCTATCGCCGATCGGCTCGTTCCTGATCATGGGCCTGTTCGGGCTCATCCTGGCGATGATCGTCAACATGTTCCTGAAGAGCTCGGGCCTCGACTTCGCCATCTCGGCGATCGGCGTGCTGATCTTCGCCGGGCTTACCGCCTGGGATACCCAGAAGATCAAGGAGATGTATGACGCCAACGACGACGGCACCGTCTCCGGCCGCAAGACGGTGATGGGCGCGCTGACGCTCTATCTCGACTTCATCAACCTGTTCCTGTTCATGCTGCGCTTCTTGGGCGATCGGCGCTAACGCGCCGGTGGGCGACCGCCGCTAAACCGCTGCAAGAGCAGACCTGCTCAGCGCCCGGGCCTCGTGCCCGGGCGTTTTGTTTTTGCTAGTTTGGCGTCAAATGACCGTCACCATCCGCCCCGCCCAAACCGCCGATATTCCGGCCATCACCCGCATCTACGCGCACGCCGTCGAACGCGGCACCGCCTCGTTCGAGCTGACGCCGCCGGACGAGACCGAGATGGCGCGGCGCATGCGGCATCTGCTCGACAACAATTTCCCTTATCTCGCCGCTGAGGTCGACGGCGCGCTCGCCGGTTACGCCTATGCCTCGCTTTACCGCACGCGGCCGGCCTATCGCTTCACGGTCGAGGATTCGGTTTATGTGGCGCCGGACATGCACCGCCGCGGCATCGGTAAGATGCTGCTGGAAAAGCTGATCGAGGACTGCACGGCGTTGGGTTTCCGCCAGATGATCGCGGTGATCGGCGATTCAGATCAGGCCGCGTCCATCGGCGTGCACAAAGCCTGCGGCTTCGAGCCGGCCGGCAATCTCCAGAACGTCGGCTACAAGTTCGACCGCTGGCTCGACACGCCGCTGATGCAGCGGGCGCTGGGCCGCGGCTCGAGCACGCAGCCTTAGTTGACCACCAGCGACAACGAGACGTCGATCGAGCGCAGCACGCGATCGAGCTCGTGACCGCGCCGCACGATCAGCCCGGTCGCCGAGATCACGCTATAGGCGCCCTGGCGGCGCTCCAGCTTCGGGTTTTTTTCGATGCGGTAGATCGGCACTTCCGAGGCGCGGCGGAACACCGAGAACACCGCGCGGTCCTTGAGAAAATCGATGGCGTAATCGCGCCATTCGCCGGCGGCGACCTTGCGGCCATAAAGATCGAGAATGCGCTTGAGCTCGCGGTGGCTGAAGGTGACTTGAGCGGTGACTTGAGCGGTGACTTGGGCAGCGACTTGGCTTCCGGGGGCGGTGCTGGCGCGGGCCGCGGATCCGCCCCCGAGGGACTGGCTGGGATCGATTTCGCCGGAAACGTAGGTCATACGGCGCCTCCTTTTTTCGTGCTGTGAAACATCGCCAAAGGACGATGATCGCGCCGGGACGGGCCGACGGCAAGTGCTACCTCGATACGGCGGATGCCTGGGAAACGGGCAAAATCGCCCGGCCGGCGATCACGAAGACGTTAAAAGCCCCCACAATAACGCCCTATTTCGGTCAATCGCCGGTCACGCTGGCTTGCGATATCGGCATCGTTGCCTCAAGGCCCGGTCCGGTTCGAGTTCCGGATTCCTCAGCCCCCCAGCCCCCCGGGGCTCAGCTGACCGGGCCAGTTGAGTTCCGCGTACGGTTCAATCCCCTAATCAGCCTTCGGGCCGGCTCCAGAGCCGGCCCGATTTTTTTGTGCACAAAGCACAAGGCAGCGACGATGGATTAGCGCAAGCTGGCCGTGGCGGCGCCGAGCATCAGGCCGGGCTTGGCGGCAACGCCGCTTTGCACGACCACCGCCAGATGGTCGATGTCGCGCAGCGAATAATCGCCATTGGACAGATCGGCCAAGGGCACGCTGAAACTTGCCGCCTGGCCGCGCCAGTCCCCGAGCTTCACCCAGCGGCGCACGACGTTGTGATAGGTCAGCGTGCGGTCGTGGTTCTCGCCGCGTCCGATCGTGACTGGTGCCTTGCTGGTGATCGGACAGAGCCAGACTTCGCCGTCGCGGTGTTCGTCCTTGGCGGCCGGCACAGCCACGGTCACTTTTCCATTCGCGACGATCATCGTCACCGGCAAGGTCAGCGGGGCGGCGGAAGCCCTGGTCTTCGCGATCGCGGCTTCGATCGCCGCCTTGTCGCTGCCATTGACAGCGATGAGACCGTTGATCACGGCTTGCGGCGTCGCTACGCCGCTTTCACCGCGCGCAATTGCATAGGCGCGTTGTCGGACAGAATGGCCGTGCAGCGCAAACGTGTCCTTCCAGCCGAGATAGTCCCAATAATCGACCGCCAGACTCATCGTCAGCAGCGACGGGTCCCGCCCCAGCTCGCCGAGCAGCTTGTCGGCGGGCGGACAGGACGAACAGCCCTGGCTGGTGAACAGCTCGATGACGGCGCGCTGCTCGCCGGCGGATGCCACCGTCAACGCGGCCGGCGACGTAAATATCAATGCGACCGCAAAGGCGATGTGGCGATAGTTCATGCCGGTCCCACGATCCCCCAACCGTACAAGACGCTTTATAAAGCGTCCCGTCGATCACCCGCCACTCACTTCGCGGTGAGTGGGCCCAATTTGCGTGGTGGGACGCGGATTCCGGTTCCGGTCAGCCCGCCAATTGGCGCAGCACGTATTGCAGGATTCCGCCGTTCTTGAAGTAGTCGAGTTCATCGAGCGTATCGATGCGGCAGATCAGCGGCACCCGCTGGAGAGTGCCATTGCCGGCGACGATCTCGGCGATCAGCCGCTGACGCGGCTTGAGTTCGCCGTGCAGGCCGCGAATCGTGACCTGCTCGTCGCCCTTCATGCCCAGCGACTGCCAGGAGGTGCCTTCCTCGAATACCAGCGGCATCACGCCCATGCCCACCAGGTTGGAGCGATGGATGCGTTCGAACGACTGCGCGATCACCGCGCGGACGCCGAGCAGCACGGAACCCTTGGCCGCCCAGTCGCGCGACGAGCCGCTGCCATATTCCTTGCCGGCGAATACCACCAGCGGAATGCGGTCGGCCTTGTATTTCATGGCCGCGTCGTAGATCGGCATGCGCTGCTTCGAGGGATAGTGGACGGTGACGCCGCCTTCCACGCCCGGCACCATCTGGTTCTTGATGCGGATATTGGCGAAGGTGCCGCGCATCATCACTTCGTGATTGCCGCGGCGCGTGCCGTACTGATTGAAGTCGGCGGGCTTCACCTTGTGATCGGTGAGATATTTTCCGGCCGGCGAGTCGGGCTTGATCGAACCGGCCGGCGAGATGTGGTCGGTGGTGATCGAGTCGAGCAGCAGCGCCAGCACGCGCGCGTCGACGATGTCTTCGAGCGGCTTCGGCGCCTTCTTCATGCCGGTGAAATACGGCGGGTTCTGCACGTAGGTCGATTTCTTGTCCCAGCCGTAGGTCATGCCGCCCTTGATGCTGATCTTGCGCCAGTTGGCATCGCCCTTGAACACATCGGCGTATTTCTTGGTGAAAATCTGCTTGGTGACGTTCTTGCCGATGAACTCGCCGACTTCCTTGTTCGACGGCCAGATGTCTTTCAGAAAAACCTTCTTGCCCTTCTGATCGGTGCCGAGCGCATCTTTCAGCAAGTCGACATTCATCGAGCCGGCGATGGAATAGGCAACCACCAGCGGCGGCGAAGCGAGATAGTTGGCGCGCACGTCGGCGTTGACGCGGCCTTCGAAGTTGCGGTTGCCGGAGAGCACCGCGGCAGCCACCAGATCGCCCTCGTTGATCGCCTTGGAATTTTGCGGCGGCAGCGGGCCGGAATTGCCGATGCAGGTGGTGCAGCCGTAACCGACCAGATTAAACCCGAGCTTGTCGAGATCCTTCTGCAGGCCGGACTTGTCGAGATATTCGCCGACCACCTGCGAGCCGGGCGCCAGCGAGGTCTTCACCCACGGCTTGACGGTGAGCCCCTTGGCCGCGGCCTTGCGCGCCAGCAAGCCGGCGGCGAGCATCACGCCCGGATTGGATGTATTGGTGCAGGAGGTGATCGCCGCGATCACCACGTCGCCATGACCGATGTCGTAGTTATGCCCGGCGACCGGCACGCGCTTCTTCATCTCGGCGCTCTTGCCGAATTCCTTGTCCATGGAGTTGGCGAAGCCCGTCTTCACTTCCTTGAGCGCGACGCGATCCTGCGGCCGCTTGGGACCGGCGAGCGAAGGCTCGACCGATCCGAGCTCGAGCTTGAGGATGTCGGTGAACATCGGGTCGGGCGTCGTCTTGATGCGGAACATGCCCTGCGCCTTGGCATAGGCCGCCACCAGCGCGACCAGTTCGGCCGGCCGGCCGGTATTCTTCAGGAAGGCAATGGTGTCGTCGTCGATCGGCGAGAAGCCGCAGGTCGCGCCGTATTCCGGCGCCATGTTGCCGAGCGTGGCGCGGTCGGCGATGGTGAGATGGGTGAGACCCGGTCCGAAGAATTCGACGAACTTTCCGACCACGCCGCGGGCGCGCAGCATCTGGGTCACGGTCAGCACCAAATCGGTGGCGGTGACGCCTTCCTTGAGCTTGCCGGCCAATTTGAAGCCGATCACCTCGGGCAAGGTCATCGACATCGGCTGGCCGAGCATGGCGGATTCCGCCTCGATGCCGCCGACGCCCCAGCCGAGCACCGACAGGCCGTTGACCATGGTCGTGTGCGAGTCGGTGCCGACCACCGTGTCCGGATAGGCGACTTCCATGGTCGCGTTCTTGCCGTCGACCTTTACCTTTTCTTTGCGCGTCCACACCACGCGCGACAGATATTCGAGATTGACCTGGTGGCAGATGCCGGTGCCGGGCGGCACCACGCTGAAATTATCGAACGACCGCTGCGCCCATTTGAGGAATTTGTAGCGCTCCTGGTTCTGCCGGTATTCCTCGTCGACGTTTTTCTTGAACGCCTGATTGTTGCCGAAGAAGGCCACCGACACGGAATGATCGATGACCAGATCGACCGGAACCTGCGGATTGATTTTCTTGGGGTCGCCGCCGAGCAACTTCATGGCATCGCGCATGGCGGCGAGATCGACCACCGCCGGCACGCCGGTGAAGTCCTGCATCAGCACGCGCGCCGGACGGAAGGCGAATTCGCGATCCGAGCTCTTGGTCTTGAGCCATTCGGCGACCGCCTTGATGTCGTCCTTGGTCACCGTGCGCCCATCTTCGTTGCGCAACAGGTTTTCCAATAGGACTTTCATCGAGAACGGCAGGCGTGAAATACCTTTGAGGCCGTTTTTCTCGGCGACGGGCAGGCTGAAATAGGCGTACGCCTTGCTACCAACCTGGAGGGTCTTGCAACATCTAAAGCTGTCGAGCGAAGTCATGTCGGCTGTTTCCATTCCCGGCGCGGGATATCGGCGGTGGATCGGTCTAAGTTACTAGCAAGTCAGGGATAATCTCGCTGGTCAAACTTGCGCCCGAAATTCGTGAACGTAGCGCCGCAAGTGCGGGGCTTATAAGGTCTTTTCGCGCTGGACGCCATATTTACCGGGAATGACGTAAAAGATGCGCAAAATATCGATGTTTTCCGCAATAAGTGCTACTGGCCTCTGCGCCGCAGCGCGACCACAGCAGGCCTGATGCAACTCACCGGCGACAATCTGACCTGCCAACGTGGCGGCCGTACCGTGTTTTCCGGGCTTTATTTCAGCCTGTCCGGCGGCGAAGCCATGATGGTCGTTGGCCGCAATGGCGCCGGTAAATCCTCGCTGCTGCGCATGATTGCCGGGCTGATATGCATATCCGCCGGGCGTCTCGATCTGTCGGGCGGCGAGGCAGACGCCACGCTGGCCGAGCAGGCACACTATCTCGGCCATCAGGACGCGCTGAAACCGTCGCTGTCGGTCATCGAAAATCTGCGGTTTTGGGCCGATTTTCTGGGCGCGGCGGGCGCCACGCTGGAGCCGGCGCTGGCGGCGGTCGACCTTACCCCGCTCGCCTACATGCCGGCCGCCTATCTGTCGGCCGGACAAAAGCGCCGCTTGTCGATAGCCCGCCTGATTGCAGCGAAACGCCCACTCTGGCTGCTCGACGAGCCGACCTCGGCGTTGGACGTGCAGTCGCAGGACCGGCTGGCCGGATTGATGCGCAGCCACCTCGCCGGCGGCGGCATGATCATGGCCGCCACCCATGGACCGATCGGGCTGGAAAATGCCCGCGAACTGAGGGTGGGCCCGGAATGAGCGCCTTCACCTCCCTTCTGCTGCGCGACATGCGCATCGCGGTTCGCGTCGGCGGCGGCGCCCTGATGGGCGCTCTATTCTTCCTCATCGTGGTCACCATGATGCCGTTTGCGATCGGCCCCGATCTCGGTCTGCTGGCGCGCATCGGCCCGGCAATCCTGTGGCTGGGCGCACTGCTGGCGAGCCTGCTGGCGCTCGACCGCCTGTTCGCCAACGATCTCGACGACGGCTCGCTCGATCTGCTGATGATGGGCAGCATGCCGCTGGAATTGGCGGTGGCGGCGAAGGCCATCGCGCATTGGTTGACCACCTGTCTGCCGCTGGTCGTGATCACGCCGGTGCTCGGCCTGATGCTTAACGTCGAGATGCACGCCATGGGCTGGGTCTCGCTGACATTGCTCGCCGGCACGCCCGCGCTCACCTTTATCGGGCTGATCGGCGCCGCGCTGTCGGTGACGTTGCGGCGCGGCGGGCTGTTGCTGGCGGTGTTGGTGTTGCCGTTGACGGTGCCGGTGCTGATTTTCGGCGTCGCCGCGGCCAATGCCGCCATCGTCGGGCCTGCGCCATTTGGCCCACCTTTCACCATTCTTTGCGCCCTATCCTTGGCCAGTTTCGTGCTGGGGCCCGTTGCGGCCGCCGCGGCGCTGCGCCACGGACTGGAGTGACGGTAGCCGCCTACGCAATTGCCCGGCATTGCCCGGACCCCTGCTGGATATTAAAAGGCGGCCATGCCGATCATCGATCTTGCCAATCCGACCCGGTTTCTGAATATCGTCAACCGCGTACTGCCATGGCTCGCGGCCGCGACCGTCCTGGTCTTCGCCTTCGGGCTCGCCCGCATCATGGGCGCACCCGACGACTATCAGCAGGGCGCCACCGTCAAGATCATGTACCTGCATGTGCCGGCGGCCTGGCTCAGCATGATGTGCTGGGGCGTGATGACCGTCGCGGCGCTCGGCACCCTGGTCTGGCGGCATCCGCTGTCGGACGTCGCCGGCAAGGCGGCAGCGCCCATCGGCACCGCCTTCACCTTTATTTGCCTGATCACCGGCTCGCTCTGGGGCCGCCCCACCTGGGGCACCTATTGGGTGTGGGACGCCAGGCTCACCTCAATGCTGGTGCTGTTCCTGCTCTATCTCGGCGTGCTGGCGCTCTATTGGACCGCGGAAGATCCCGGCCGCGGTTCGCGCGCCGCAGCCGTGCTTGCGCTGGTCGGCGCCATCAATATTCCGATCATCAAGTTTTCCGTGGAATATTGGAACACGCTGCATCAGCCGGCCTCGCTGTTCCGCAAGGGCGGCTCGGCCATCGATCCCGCGATCCTCACTCCGCTGCTGGTCATGGCCGGTGGTTTCACGCTGCTGTTTTTCACGTTGCACTTCGCCGCCATGCGCAACGAGATTCTGCGCCGGCGCGTGCGCAGCATGCGGCTGATCCAGGCGCAGGAGTTGCACGCATGATGCGCCATCAAAAATATTGGGCGCGGTCATGAACCTGGGTCCGCATGCCGACTTCATCATCGCAGCCTATGCGGTGACCGTGTTCGTGATCGGCTCGCTGATTGCGTGGATCGCGCTCGATTATTCGGCGCAGCGGCGCATCCTCGGCGATCTGGAGGAGCAAGGCGTGACGCGGCGGTCGCTGCGGACGAGCAAGGACAAGCCATGAGCGCGGAAACGAGCGAAAGCTCCGTCCCCAAGCGGAGAAACATTCTGGTGCTGCTGCCGCTGCTGGCCTTTCTCGCGCTGGCGGCGCTGTTCTATTTCCGGCTCGGCGCCGGCGATACCTCGCTTATTCCTTCCGCGCTGATCGGACATTCGGCGCCCAAGACCGATCTGCCGCCGCTGGCCGGATTGGAGCGCGACGGCAAGGCGGTACCCGGCCTGAGCAATGCGACCTTCACGGGCGCGGTGACGCTGGTCAATGTCTGGGCGTCGTGGTGCATTCCTTGCCGCGACGAAGTGGTGTTTCTGGAGCAGTTATCCAAGGACAAGCGCATCCAGATCGTCGGTATTAATTACAAGGACGCCGCCGCCGATGCGCGGCGCTTCATCGGCCGCTATGGCAATCCATACGTCGCCAATGGCGTCGACGTCAACGGCCGCACCTCGATCGACTGGGGCGTCTACGGCGTGCCGGAGAATCTCCTGATCGGCCGCGACGGCCGCATCGCCTACAAGCTGGTCGGTCCGGTCACCGCCGATAATCTCGAGCGCGTGCTGCGTCCGGAAATCGAGAAGGCGCTGGCAAAGAACTAGCCGAGGTCAGGACTTCTTCTCCACGCTGTATTTATTGATCAGCGGCATTTGCAGCACGCCGAACACCAGCGTCAGCGGCACCGCGCCGAACAGCTTGCAGCTCACCCAGAAATCGGTCGATGCGTTGCGCCAGACGATTTCGTTCAGCACCGCCATGGCGAAAAAGAACAGCGACCAGCGCAGCGTGAGCTTGCGCCAGCCTTCCTCGCTCAACTGGAACATCTGTTCGAACAGGATGCCGAGCAGCGCCTTGCCGAACAGCAGTCCCACCGCCAGCGTGCCGCCGAACAGAGTGTAGATGATGGTCGGCTTGAGCTTGATGAAAGTTTCGTCGTGCAGGATCAGCGTCAGTCCGCCGAATACCAGCACGATCGCGGCGGTGACCAGCGGCATCATCGCGATAGGCCGCGTCAGCGCGTAGGACACGGCCAGCGCGATCAACACCGCCAGCATGAACGAGCCGGTGGCCGCGAAGATGCCAAACTTGGCGTTGGCGGCGAAGAACAGCACCAGCGGCCCGACATCGAGCGCGAGCTTGAGGAGGGGATTGAGCTGATTCTTTTCGGTCATAGGCGGCTTCTAGCGTGCGGATGCCGATTTGTCATGCATTCCCGGTTGTTCGCGGGCGAGCCAGGATGCTAGCCTTGGACAAATATAAAATCGTCGGGGAGGCGAATTCATGTTCCGGGGCGTCGTCGTCGTTTGTGCGCTGTTTTTGTCGGCCGTGCAGGCTTATGCCGAGAGCGACTTCAAAGTAACTTTATTGGGCACCGCCACGCCGGCACCGCGTCCGAACCGTTTCGGTCCCAGCACGCTGGTCGAGGTCGGCGGGCAGGTGCTGCTGTTCGACGCCGGGCGTGGCGTGCCGATCCGCATGGGGCAGATCAAGGTGCCGGTCGGCAAGATCGACGTCCTGTTCATCACGCATTACCACTCCGATCATGTTGCCGGCATTCCCGATGTCTGGCTGACCGGCTGGCTCGGACCGGTGTTCGGCCGCCGCAAGACGCCGTTTCACGTCATCGGCCCGACCGGCGCGAAGAACCTGATGACCAATCTGGAAAAGGCTTACGCGCTCGATATCGGCATCCGTGAGGTAGACGAGAAGCTGCCGCCGCAGGGTATTGCGATCAACGTCGAAGAATTCGACAAGGACGGCACGGTCTATGAGAAGAATGGGGTGAAAGTGATTGCTTTCGAAGTCGATCATGGCGCGGCGATCAAACCGGCCTATGGCTACCGTATCGAATATAAAGGCCATGCCGCGCTGATCTCCGGCGACACGCGCTATAATCAGAACGTCATCAAATACGGCACCGGCGTCGACCTGCTGATCCACGAGACGGCGATCGCGCGGCCCGAGTTGATGTCAAACCTGTTCGCGCAGGCGATCATCGCGCACCATACCAGCCCGCATGACGTCGGCCGCGTGTTCGCGCAGGCCAAGCCTAAGCTTGGCGCCTATACGCACATGTCGTTTCTCAGCAGCGAGAAAGTGCCGGAACCGACGTTGGACGATCTCGTCGCGCAGACGCGCGAGACCTATAACGGACCGCTGGAAGTCGGCGAGGATTTGATGTCGTTCGAAATAGGCAACACGGTGACCGTGCATCGCTGGAAACAGTGAGCGGAGTCAGTCCAGCCCAACGATGGCGCGGGCGAAATCGCGCGCGGTGAACGGCGCCAAGTCCTCGACGCCCTCGCCGACGCCGATGAAATGCACCGGCAGGCCGAAGCGGGCGGCGATCGCCACCAGGATGCCGCCACGCGCGGTGCCATCGAGCTTGGTCATGACCAGCCCGGTGACGCCCGCGACCTTCTGGAAAATCTCGACCTGACTGAGCGCGTTCTGCCCGACGGTGGCATCGAGCACGAGCAGCACCGCGTGCGGCGCGCTTGGCTCGACCTTGCGCATGACGCGCACCATCTTTTCCAGCTCGCTCATCAGCTCGGCGCGGTTTTGCAGGCGGCCAGCGGTGTCGACCAGCACCACGTCGACGCCTTCCGCCTTGGCGGCGGCGAGCGCGTCGAACGTGAGGCCCGCGGCGTCGGCGCCCGGCGTGCTGGCCTTGATGGAAGCGTTGGTGCGAGTCGCCCAGATCTTGAGTTGGTCGATGGCGGCGGCGCGGAAGGTGTCGCCGGCCACCAGCATCACGTTCTTGCCCTCGCCACGGAATTTGGCGGCGAGCTTGCCGATGGTGGTGGTCTTGCCGGAGCCATTGACGCCGGCGACCAGAATGACGAAGGGCTTCGCCGTCAGCTCGAGCGGCTTGGCGACGGCGCCGAGCACCTTCTCGATTTCGCCGGCCAGCACCGCCTTCACCTCGTCCGGCGCGATCGCCTTGTCGAAGCGGCCCTCGCTCAGCACCGCGGCGATGCGGCCGGCAAAGTCGGGTCCCAGATCGGCGCGGATCAGCTCGTGTTCCAGCTCTTCGACCGCGGCAGCGTCGAGCTTGCGCTTCGACACCAGGTCGGCGATGGCCGTGCCAAGCGAGGACGAGGTGCGCTTGAGCCCGCCGCTCAAGCGTTTCCACCAGCTCTGGCCTTGCGTGCTGTCGTTCATGCCGCGCCCGTGATAGCCGTTTCGTCATGACACCGGAAGAGATACTCGCCCACCTGCTCTACCGTGACGGGCTGATGCTGGTGATCGACAAGCCGGCCGGCGTCGCGGTGCATCGCGGGCCGAAGGGCGGGTCGAGCCTGGAGGACGACTTCGACGCGCTGCGCTTCGGCCTGCCGCGCGCGCCCGCGCTGGCGCATCGGCTCGACAAGGACACCTCCGGCTGCCTGGTGCTCGGCCGCCATCGCAAGGCGCTGGCGCTGCTCGGCAAGCTGTTCAAGCAGGGCAAGGTCGGCAAGACCTATTGGGCGGTGGTGGAAGGCACGCCGGACGCCGACGAGGGCCGCATCGATATTCCGCTCGGCAAGCTCGACGAGACGCGCGGCTGGTGGATGAAGCCCGACCCGCACGGCCAGCCGGCGGCGACCACCTGGAAGGTGATGGGGCGCGGGTCGGGCCATAGCTGGCTGGCGCTCGAGCCGCTGACCGGCCGTACGCATCAGCTGCGCGTGCATTGCGCCGAGATGGGCTGGCCCATCGTCGGCGACAACATCTATGGCAGCGCACCGCGTCAGGGCGGTCCCACACTGCATCTGCATTCGCGCCAGGTGGTGGTGCCTATCTTCAAGAACAAGCCGCCGGTCAAGATCACAGCGCCGGTGCCGGCGCATATGCGCGAGCTGTTGGGCAAGTGTGGATGGCCGGGTGAAGCTCAGTAAAGCTGCGCCTTGATGCGCTCGGGCGCCGCCTTGTCGTAGTCGGCGCCGCCGAGGCGGCCCTGGCTGAGCTCGGCGATGATGGTGCCGGTCGAGGGCAGGCAGGCGCGGTCGATCTTGGTCTTCTCGTCCCACAGCTTGGAGCGCACGATCGCCTTCGAGCAGTGGAAGTAGATGCTGTCGATGTGCACGATCAGCACGCAGCGCGGCAGCTTGCCGTTGACCGCGAAGCTCTGCATCAGCTCCGGATCGATGGAGATTGCGGCGCGGCCGTTGACGCGCAGCGTCTCGCCGACGCCGGGTATGAGAAACAGCAGCGCGATACGCGGATCGCGCATGATGTTGCGGAAGCCGTCGATGCGGTTGTTGCCCGGCCGGTCGGGAACCGCCAGCGTCTTGTCGTCGAGGACGCGCACGAAGCCGGCCGCATCGCCCTTGGGCGAGCAGTCGAGCCCTTCCGGGCCCGAGGTCGCCACCGCCACGAACGGCGCCGCCTCGATCAGCTTGCGATAGCCGCCGTTGATGTGGTCGATTTCCTTGACCACCGCGGCTGGCATTTTCTCGCCGTAGAGCGCCTGCAACTGCTCCATGGTGGTGATCAGATGCTCCTTGGCGATCATTGCGTCCTCCCCGAATTTTCTATGCCGCCAGCAATTGCCGTCCGTCGTGTGCGGCCATCGTGAGGTCGAGAATGCGGCCGGGCTCGATGGGCGAGGCAAGCCGCACGGGCATGAACTGTTCGGTATGACCCACGCCGCCGCGCTCGGTCAGCACCGCGCGGCGCGCACCGATTTCGCGGTCGAGATGGCGCGCAAGCGCTGCCTCGCCTTTCTCGCGCAGACGTTGCGCGCGCTCTTTGACGATGACGCGATCGAGCTGCGGCATGCGCGCCGCCGGCGTGCCAGGCCGCGCCGAGAACGGAAATACGTGCAGCTGCGTGAGCGCACATTCGTCGACGAGGTCAAGCGAGCGCGCAAACATATCTTCGGTTTCGGTCGGAAAGCCGGCGATGAAATCGGCGCCGAAGGCGACATCGGGCCGCAAGCGGCGAACCTGCGCGCAGAAGGTGATGGCGGAGGCCGCGGTGTGGCGCCGCTTCATGCGCTTGAGGATCAGGTCGTCGCCATGTTGCAGCGACAGATGCAGATGCGGCATCAGCCGCGGCTCATTGGCCAGCGCGTCGAGCAGATCGCGGTCGGCTTCCACCGAATCGATCGAGGAGAGGCGCAGCCGCGCCAGCGCCGGAATTTCCTTGAGCAAGTGCTTTACCAGCGCGCCTAGCCGCAGATCGCCGCTCGCGTAGCCGGTGATGTCGACGCCGGTGAGCACGATCTCGCGATAGCCACGCGCGACCAGACGCCGTGCCTGCGCGATCACATCATCGGCCGGCAGCGAGCGCGAATTGCCGCGCCCGAACGGAATGACGCAGAAGGTGCAGCGATGGTCGCAGCCGTTTCTGCCGCGCCTGGCGCACCGCTTCGCCGGTCACGTTGCATGTGTTGACTATCACGGCGTCGGCGAGGCCGGCCTTGGCAGCCTCGCGCCGGATCACCTCCGATTCGGTGGTGTTGAGCCGGCAGCCGAAGGTGACGATGTCGACGCTCATGGCACCGCCACCTTGAACAGCGCCGGATCGAACCTGCCGGTAAATTCGAACTCGACGGGCCCGGTCATCAGCACATGATCGTCGCGCTCGCGCCAATCGATGGTCAATTCGCCGCCCGGCAGCGTCACCTTCACCTTGCGCTCAGTGCGCTTGAGTCGCGCGGCAGCGACCGCGGCGGCGCAGGCCGCCGAGCCGCAGGCCTTGGTGAGGCCGGCGCCGCGTTCCCAGGTGCGGATGACGATGTGCTCGCGCGAGACGATATGCGCGAGCGTGATGTTGGCGCGCTCGGGAAAAATCGGATGGTTCTCCAGCAACGGCCCGAACTTGGCGAGATCGTACGCATTCACATCGTCGACCCAGAAAATGGCGTGCGGATTGCCCATGTTCACCACCGCCGGCGAATGCAGGACCGGCTTGTCGATCGGCCCGATCTGCAATTCGATGGCGCGGGTGTCGCGGAATTCCTCCGCCAGCGGGATCTCGTTCCACTTGAAGCGCGGCGGCCCCATGTCGACGGTGAACAAGCCGTCGGCGTCCTTCCAGCAGTTCAGAATGCCGGCGGTCGTTTCAAAAGTGAGCGCACTCTTGCCGGTCTCTTTCGCCATCAGATCGGCGACGCAACGCATGCCGTTGCCGCAGGCGCCGGCTTCCGAACCGTCATTGTTGTAAATGCGTACAAAGGCATCGGTGCCCGGCGTGCGCGGCGGATAGAGCGCCATCAGTTGGTCGTAGGGTGCGCCTTGCGGCCGGGCGGCCGCGCGCGCCTCCTCGGGCTCGATCTTGCCCGCACGCGCACGCAGGTCGACCACGACGATCTCGTTGCCGATGCCGTTCATCTTCACGAATGACTGATTGGCGAGCGCGCCCATCGATTTGCCCGGGTTTCGCCCGGTTTATATGGCGAATAAAGCCAGGAAGGCTAGTAGCGCGTGATAGAATGCCCGCCGATGCTGCGAATCGCCGGGATCGCCGCGCCCTACCGACGGAGACACCTGATGCCGTGCACACGCCTTGCGGTGTCGATTTTCGTGGCACTCGCCTGCACCGCGGGCCCAGCCGTGGCGCAACCCGCAATTCCCCCGGCCCAATCCCAGCCGGCATTACCGGCCTCGCCGTCGCCGCTGCAACCGGGCGACGTCTTTGGCGAACCGGTCGAAATGGCGCCGCGCACCATCATCTTCATGACGGGGCACACCAACTGGGACGCCGCCTTCGATACGCTGGTCGACACCTTCAAGTCGCTCAACGAATACCTGGTCAAGCATGGCATCAAGCCGAACGGTCCGGCCATGACGATCTACACCGAGACCGACGACACCGGCTTCCAGTTCAAGGCCGCGATGCCGATCGCGGCGGCGCCGACCGTTTTGCCCAAGGGCGATATCGCGGTTGGGCAAGCGCCGTCCGGCAAGGCGCTCAAATTCGTGCATCGCGGTTCTTATGACGCCATGGATTCGACCTACGAGGCGATCACCAATTATCTCGAAGAAAAGGGACTGGATGCCAAGGAGCTGTTCATCGAGGAATATGCCAGCGACCCGGTGAAGTCCGATCCAAACAAGCTGGTGGTCAATGTGTTTGTGCCGGTGAAATGATCATGACGATGTCGCGCAGCCTGCTGTCCGCTCTCGTTCTTGCTTTCGCTCTTGCATTGCCGGCGCAGGCCGCCGAGCGGCTGGTGACGGTCACCGGCGAGGCCACGGTCTCGGTCGCGCCCGACATGGCCGTGATCCGCATCGGCGTGGCCAGCCAAGGCAAGACCGCGCGCGAAGCGAGCGACGCCAATGCCAGGCAGATGACCGCCGTGCTGGCGGCCATCAAGGGCGCCGGCATCGCCGAACGCGACGTGCAGACTTCGCGGCTGTCGCTGCAACCGCAATACGATTCCAACAGGAATGCCCCCGTCCGCCTGCTCGGCTTCCAGGCCAACAACCAGCTCACCGTCAATATCCGCGACATTGCGCAGCTGCCCGCCATTCTCGACCGCGCCATCGGCGCCGGCGCCAACGAGATGTCGGGCATCGAGTTCGTCGTGTCGGAGCAGTCCAAACTTCTTGTCCGGGCGCGCGGCGAGGCCCTCGCCGACGCCCATCGACAGGCCGAGCTCTATGCGCGCGCCGCCGGCGCCAAGGTCGGCCAGGTCGTGGCGATCGCGGAAGAGGGTTCCGCCCCACCATCCTTCCCGATGAAGGCCATGCGGGCGGGCGCGGCGGTTCCGGTCGCCCCCGGCGAGCAGACGCTGCGGGTGGTGGTAACGGTGAGTTACGAGCTGACGCCGTAGCCTTAATCGGCCTCATCCTGAGGAGCGCTCCAAAGGAGCGCGTCTCGAAGGATGGGGCCGCCCTCGTCCTTCGAGACGGGCGCTTCGCGCCCTCCTCGGGATGAGGGCGGAGATAGGTCGCCTTGACTTGGCCCTGGGTCGCCCCTAGGTTCCGCCCACTTCTCACGAAGAGACGTGAAATCCAGCTTTGCCGCCCGGCCCTAGAGAGGCCGGAGGCCCCCGCCCGACAGCGCAATGCGCCCTCGGGCGTTGAAGCGTTTGAGGCCCTTTCTTTACCTCTCCCCTGTGGGGAGAGGTCGATCCGAAGGCGAAGCCTGAGGATCGGGTGAGGGGGTAACTGAAATCGAGAGGGCGTAACCCCTCACCCGCCCGCGCGGAGCCTGTCATCGGGCCGCGCTTCGCGCGGACCCGTTGGCGCGGTCGACCTCTCCCACCGAACTCGGGCTTGCCCGAGTTCGGCATTAAAAGGTGGTCGAAGTCGGAAACATCCGACTTCGACTGGGAGAGGTGAAGGAAGAAGCGAATGTTCGACTCACTGTCGGAAAAACTCGGCGGCATTCTCGACCGCCTCACCCGCCGCGGCGCGCTCAGCGAATCCGACGTCGACGCCGCGTTGCGCGAGGTGCGCCGCGCGCTGCTGGAGGCCGATGTCGCGCTCGACGTGGCGCGCGCCTTCACCGACGGCGTCAAGAAGCAGTCGGTCGGCGTCGAGGTGGTGAAGTCGGTCACGCCCGGCCAGATGGTCGTCAAGATCGTGCACGATCAGCTGGTGGCGACGCTCGGCACCGACAGCCAGGCCATCGATCTCAACGCCGCGCCGCCGGTCGCCATCATGATGGTCGGCTTGCAAGGCTCCGGCAAAACCACCACCACCGCCAAGCTCGCCCGGCGCCTCGCCGACCGGCAGAAGAAAAAAGTGCTGATGGCCTCGCTCGATGTGCGCCGTCCGGCCGCCATGGAACAATTGGCCGTGCTCGGCCGCGAGGCGCAGATCGACACGCTGCCCGTCGTCGCGGGCCAGTTGCCGCCGCAGATCGCCAAGCGCGCGCTCGAAGCGGCAAAGCTCGGCGGCTACGACGTGGTGCTGCTCGACACCGCCGGCCGCACCACGCTCGACGACGAGATGATGAACGAGGCGGCGGAGGTCAAGCGCGCCGCCAGTCCGCACGAAGTGCTGCTGGTCGCCGACAGCCTCACCGGCCAGGACGCGGTCAACCTCGCGCGCAATTTCGACCAGCGCCTCGGCCTCACCGGCATTGTACTCACCCGCGTCGACGGCGACGGCCGCGGCGGCGCTGCGCTGTCGATGCGCGCCGTCACCAACAAGCCGATCAAGCTGATCTGCACCGGCGAAAAGCTCGACGCGATCGAGGAATTCGACCCCGCCCGCATCGCCGGCCGCATCCTCGGCATGGGCGACATCGTCGCGCTGGTGGAGAAGGCCGCCGCCAATATCGACGCCGAAAAGGCCATACGCGCGGCGGAGAAAATGCGCAAAGGTCAGTTCGACCTTTCCGACCTGCGCGAACAGCTCACGCAAATGCAGTCGATGGGCGGGCTCGGCGGCCTGCTCGGCATGATGCCCGGCGTGGCGAAAATGAAAAACCAGATCGCCGCCGCCGGCCTCGACGACAAGTTGCTCAAGCGGCACATGGCGATCATCGACTCGATGACGCCGAAGGAGCGCCGCAACCCCGACATCCTCAAGGCCAGCCGCAAGAAGCGCATCGCCGCCGGTTCCGGCACCACGCCGGAGGCGATCAACAAGCTGCTGAAAATGCATCGCGGCATGGCCGACATGATGAAGGCCATGGGCAGCGGCAAGCGCGGCCCGCTCGCCGGTATTGGACAGATGATGGGCTTCGGCTCGGCCATGCCGACGCCGGAACAGATGGCCGAGATGGCGAAAAAAATGCCGCCCGGCGCGCAGTTGCCGCCCGGCATGCCCGGGCTGCCGCCGACCATGCCGAAATTGCCGCCGAATATTCCCGGCCTGCCCGGGCTCGGCGGCGGAAAGTTTCCTGGATTGCCGGACAAATTTCCAGACTTGCCCGGTTTCGGAAAAAAGAAGTGATCAACACGTAGGAAAGGAATTCAAATGTCTCTCGTCATCCGCATGGCCCGCGCCGGAACCAAGAAGCGGCCGGTCTATCACATCGTCGTCGCCGACTCGCGCTCGCCGCGCGACGGCCGCTTCATCTAGCGGCTCGGCTATTTCAATCCGCTGATGCCGAAGGAAAAGACCGAGCGGCTCAAGTTCGATATCGAAAAGGCACAGGCCTGGATGAAGAATTGGTCATTTCAATCCGCTGCTGCCGAAGGAAAAGACCGAGCGGCTCAAGCTCGATCTCGAGAAAGTGCAGGCCTGGATGAAGAAGGGCGCGCAGCCGTCCGACCGCGTCATGCGCTTCCTCGATGCCGCCGGCATCGCCAAGCGCGAGAAGCGCAACAATCCGACCAAGGCGATCCCGCGCAAGGAGCGCAAGGCCGCGGCCGAAGAAGCCACCAAGGCCAAGGAAGCCAGCGCCGCCGCCGCCAAGGCCAAGGCCACCGAGAAGGCCGCCGCCGACAAGGCTGCTGCGGCCGCGAGCTGATCGTTATGATAGCCTCGTCCTGAGGAGGCCGGCGCTGCCGGCCGTCTCGAAGGACGAGGCGTTCACATGGGCGCTTGGCTTTACATTCTTCGCTGCGCCGATGGCGCATATTATACGGGTACGACGCGCGCCGAACTTGAACAGCGTGTCGCCGAGCATCAATCTGGGCATTTTTCCGGATTCACATCAAACCGACGGCCCGTTGTGCTCGTATTCAGCGAGTTCTTCGACCGGATTGTCGACGCTATTGCCGCAGAACGTCAAATCAAAGGCTGGTCCCGCGCCAAGAAGGAAGCGCTGATGGCGGGCGATTTTCAGCGTATAGGGCAGTTATCGAAACGACATACGCCCATCCGACCTCATGGTTCGAGACGCGTCGCTGCGCGACGCTCCTCACCATGAGGTCTACCGCGGGAAACAAGATCCGCGTCGCCCGCATCGGGGCGGCGCATGGCGTTCGCGGCGAGGTGAGACTGTGGTCGTTCACCGCGGAGCCGCTGGCCGTCGCCGATTACGGCCCCTTGGAAACCGCAGACGGCAAACGGCGTTTCGAGATCGTGACGCTGCGGCCGGCCAAGGACCATCTGGTGGCGCGGCTCAAGGGCATCGACGACCGCAACGCGGCCGAGCGGCTCACCAATCTCGATCTGTTCGTGCCGCGCGAACGGCTGCCGGCGATCGAGGAAGCCGACACGTTCTATTATGCCGATCTGATCGGCCTGGCGGCGGTGAACGAAACGGGCGCCGCGCTCGGCATCGTTGCCGCGGTACATAATTTCGGCGCCGGCGATCTGATCGAGATCGCACTCGCCGGCGGCGGCGAACCGTTGCTGCTGCCGTTCACCGACACGGTGGTGCCGAAGATCGATCTTAAGGCGAAGCAGATCGTCGTGGTGCGGCCGTTCGAGATCGAAGCGCGGGACGAGTAGTCATGTGGCGCGCCAGCATCCTGACGATTTTCCCCGAGATGTTTCCCGGACCGCTCGGTATCAGCCTCGCCGGCAAGGCGCTGCACGCCGCCATCTGGTCGCTCGACGTCCACGACATCCGCAATTCGGCCACCGACAAGCACCGCACCGTCGACGACACGCCAGCCGGCGGCGGGCCCGGCATGGTGATGAAGTCCGACGTGCTGGCAAAATCTCTCGATAGTCTTGCGCTCGACACCGTGCCGCACGACAAACGTCCGCGCCTGCTGATGAGCCCGCGCGGCGCGCCGCTGACGCAAGCGCGGGCCGCCGAACTCGCCGCAGGCCAGGGCATCGTCATCGTCTGCGCCCGCTTCGAAGGCGTCGACGAGCGCCTGATTGCCGCGCGTCACCTGGAGGAGGTCTCGCTTGGCGATTTCGTGCTCTCGGGCGGCGAGATCGCGGCGCTCGCACTGCTCGATGCCTGCGTGCGGCTGCTGCCCGGGGTCATGGGCAAGGAGGCCTCGGCGGCCGAGGAAAGCTTCGCCGACGGGCTCTTGGAATACCCGCAATACACTCGCCCGCCGGTCTGGGAGGGGCAGCCGATCCCGGAGGTGCTCACTTCCGGCGACCACGCCAAAGTCGCGGCCTGGCGGCGGGCGGAGGCCGAACGGCTGACCAAAGAGCGCCGGCCGGACCTGTGGGCGGCCTATCTGGCCCGCAAAAAGCCCTAAAACGGGCCATAAACCGAGGGTGACAAGGCATTAGCTTTGTAATACAAGCTCGCCAACCCATTCAGACCCGACAACGACCGCGCGCCGGTTGCTGGCGCTGCCGACGGAGAATTCGCCATGAACCTGATCCAACAGCTCAATAAAGAGCAGGTCGAAAAGCTTTCGGCCGGCAAGACCATCCCCGATTTCGGGCCGGGCGATACCGTGCTGGTCAACGTCAAGGTGGTCGAGGGCGACAAGAGCCGCATCCAGGCCTACGAGGGCGTCTGCATCGGCCGCGCCGGCGCCGGGCTGAACCAGAACTTCACCGTGCGCAAGATTTCCTACGGCGAGGGCGTCGAGCGCGTGTTCCCGCTCTATGCGCCGATGATCGACTCGATCACGGTCGTGCGCCGCGGCAAGGTGCGCCGCGCCAAGCTGTATTACCTGCGCGGCCTGCGCGGCAAGAAGGCGCGCATCTCGGAGGCGACCAGCGCCGCCGCCGGAGCGGAAACGGCCGAGGCTTCGGCTAAAGAATAGGATTTTACTATTCTTGCACGCATGAAGGGGCCGGTGTTCGGCCCCTTTTGCTTGAGTGAGATGGGGGCTAGATAAAGGCTAAATCCGTCGCCCTTCGAGGCTCGCTTCGCTCGCACCTCAGGATGACGGAGTAAGGATCGGAGACTTTGACGATGGCCAAGCCGCGTACGCTGTACGACAAGATCTGGGACGACCATCTGGTGGACGAGCAGCCGGACGGAACCGCGCTCATCTACATCGACCGCCATCTGGTGCACGAAGTCACGAGCCCACAGGCGTTCGAGGGTCTGCGCACGGCCGGGCGCAAGGTGCATGCGCCGGACAAGACGCTCGCGGTCGTCGACCATAACGTGCCGACCTCCGACCGCAGCAAACCCAATCCCGATCCGGAAAGCGCCGAGCAGATCGCCACGCTGGCGCAGAACGCCAAGGATTTCGGCATCCAGTATTTCAACGAGTTCGACAAGCGCCAGGGCATCGTCCACATCATCGGCCCCGAGCAGGGCTTCACGCTGCCCGGCACCACCATCGTGTGCGGCGACAGCCACACCGCGACGCACGGCGCGTTCGGCGCGCTCGCCTACGGCATCGGCACCTCGGAAGTCGAGCACGTGCTGGCGACGCAGACGCTGATCCAGACCAAGTCCAAGAACATGCGCGCGGTGATCGACAACAAGTTGCCGCCGGGCGTCACCGCCAAGGACATCATCCTCGCCATCATCGGCGAGATCGGCACCGCCGGCGGCACCGGCTATGCGCTGGAATATGCCGGCGAGGCGATCCGCGATATCTCGATCGAAGGCCGCATGACCGTCTGCAACATGTCGGTGGAAGGCGGCGCCAAGGCCGGTTTCATTGCGCCGGACGAGAAGGTGTTCAATTATCTCAAGGGCCGGCCGATGGCGCCCAAGGGCAAGGTCTGGGACGAGGCCATGCGCTACTGGGAAAATCTGCGCTCCGACGACGGCGCGCATTTCGACCGCGAAATTCATCTCGATGCCGCCAAGCTGCCGCCGATCGTAACCTGGGGCACCAGCCCGGAGCAGGTGGTGTCGATCACCGGCCGCGTGCCGGTGCCGGCCGAAATTCTAGACGAGAAGAAGCGCGTCGCCGCCGAACGCTCGCTCGGATACATGGGGCTCGCCGGCGGCGAGAAGATCACCGACATCAAGCTCGACCGCGTGTTCATCGGCTCCTGCACCAACGGGCGCATCGAGGACCTGCGCGCGGCGGCGATTGTCGCCGCAGGCAAGACGGTCAACGCCAATGTCTACGCCATGATCGTGCCGGGCTCCGGCCTGGTGAAGGAGCAGGCGGAAGCCGAAGGCCTCGACAAGATTTTCAAGGCCGCCGGTTTCGACTGGCGCGAGCCGGGCTGCTCGATGTGCCTGGCCATGAACCCGGACAAGCTCAAGCCGGGCGAGCGCTGCGCCTCGACCTCGAACCGCAACTTCGAGGGCCGGCAGGGCTACAAGGGCCGCACCCACCTGGTATCGCCGGCCATGGCGGCGGCGGCGGCGATCGCCGGGCATTTCGTCGACGTAAGGGAGTGGAAATAGCGCGGAGCGCCGCGACCGAAACAAAAGGCCCGCCGGATTGGCGGGCCTTTCGTTATTCACTCTGCGCGGCCGATCACCACAAGAACGGCCAGAACGGGAATGGGGCCGGCGGCCCGTAATAATAGCGCGGCCCGTAGTAATACGGCGCCGGCTCATAGGCGTAGTACGGCGCACCGTAATAGCCGCGATAGCCGTAAGACCTATAGTGGCGATGGCGCCGCCGCGCGCTGAAGTCCTGCGATGAAGCCTGGGCGTGTTCATAGCCCGCGCTCAACGGCGTCACCGCGGTGGCAGGCGTCGCTATCGCCCATAGGGCGAGTATTGCGCTCGCGGAGCAGACAGCAAGAATTTTACGCATGGGTGCCTCCTCGTTGTTTCCTCTTGGGGAATCAACGGAAACCCAGGCCTTCGGGTTCCGCGCGGCCGCACCTGAACAATCGGCAAAGTTCCCATCGCGTTGCAACAAAAAGGCCCGTCGGATTGGCGGGCTTTTTGTTTCTGTCCGGCGGGCTTTTTCGGATCGCGCGCTACTGCCACCGGCAGCGCTGGCGCGGCACGATCACCGTGCCGCTGACGCGATACTCCTGCGCCAGCCAGAAGCGGCAATGGCGCTTGGCGTTGGGGCCAAGTTTTCGATGGCGCGGATAGATGGTGACGCGCGGCCGCGACTGTGCGGATAGCTCCTGGCGCTGGTCGCCCGGGGCGGCCGCGGCCGGCTGAATGGCGACAAAACCAAGCGCGAGCGCCGTCAGCACCATGGCGATCTTCAGCATCGCGGACTCCCTCCGCCGGCAACGGTCGTCGATCTGGCCGTTTCCGTCAACCGCTTGGTGAATACGCCAACCTCCCCTAAAACACCGGCATGAAACGCCAATTCGACGGTCCGCAGGCTTGGCGGGGAGTGGCGGCGCCCTCTCTGGCCGATATCGAGGTCATGGCGGCCGAAGCCTATGGCCGGCTGCCGGAGCGCTTCCGCGGCCTGTGCGAGGGCCTGATCATCCGGGTCGAGGATTTCCCCACCGATGAGGTGCTGGAATCCATGAAGCTCGAGAGCGAGTTCGACCTGCTCGGCCTGTTCCAGGGGGTCGGGTTGCCGTTCCGCTCGGAATCGGCGCCCGAACTCATGCCCAATATGATCTGGCTTTATCGCCGCCCGATCCTCGATTACTGGGCCGAGCACGAGGAGACGCTGGGCGCCATCGTCACGCATGTGCTGGTGCACGAGATCGGCCACCATTTTGGGTTGAGCGACGACGACATGGAAGCGATCGAGGCGAGCGTCGACTAGGCGGAATGATCGTTTCGCGCGATGGCCTGTATTTATAACTTGCATTGGATTGAACGGCGCGAAGCACACCAATATAGGGTCAACGAAAGGATTTGATCTATGATCGTCACCGTCTTCCGCTCTCGCCTGATGCCCGACGTGCGCGACGACTATCTCGCCTTGGCCGCGCGCATGAACGAGCTGGCCAAGACCATGCCGGGCTACATTTCGCACAAGGGCTTTTTCGCCGACGACGGCGAGCGCGTCACCGTGGTCGAGTTCGAATCCGAGGAAGGCATGCGCGCCTGGCGGATGCATCCCGAACATCGCGCGGCGCAGAAGAAAGCGCGCGAAACCTACTATGCCTCCTACAGCGCGCAGATTTGCGATGTGAAGCGTGAAGCGAAATTCGACCGTAATGCCAAGGGCCAGGCTGCCGAATAGCACGCCGAAACGGCCGGGTTTCAGTTAGAGCCGCCGCTCATGGCGGCCATAACTTGACCCGCGCGTCCCAAGCCGTCATGAAATACCACCGATTTCCGGACGGGATCACGAAAGAAGCCGCGATGGAAAAATTCACCACTTTGGAAGGCGTCGCCGCGCCCTTGAAGATCATCAATGTCGACACCGACATGGTGATCCCCAAGCAATACCTGAAGACGATCAAGCGCACCGGGCTTGGCAAGGGCCTGTTCTCCGAGATGCGCTACAAGGACGACGGCAGCGAGAACCCCGACTTCGTGCTCAACAAGCCGGCCTATCGCAAAGCCAAGATCCTGGTGGCCGGCGACAATTTCGGCTGCGGCTCGAGCCGCGAGCACGCGCCCTGGGCATTGATGGATTTCGGCATCCGCTGCGTGATCTCGACCTCGTTCGGCGACATTTTTTACAACAACTGTTTCAAGAACGGCGTGCTGCCGATCCGCGTCAGCCCTGAGGACCTGGAAAAGTTGTTCGACGATGCCGAGCGCGGCTCCAATGCCACACTCAGCATCAACCTGGAGAAACAGGAAATCCGCGGCCCCGACGGCGGCATGGTCAAGTTCGAGATCGACGCGCACCGCAAGCACTGCATGCTCAACGGGCTCGACGATATCGGGCTGACGCAGCAAAAGCAGAGCAAGATCGTCAGCTACGAGCAGAAGGCGGCGGCGGCAAGACCGTGGGCGTGACAGACATCGTTGATGTTATCGGCATGAAACAATAACGCGTCTGCCGGTGCCGCGAGCCTGTAGCCCTCAATGCTGTCGGTCAACCCGACTTGCGCCACGGGATCAGCATCGATACCCGCTCCTTGTAACGGCGATAGTCGTCGCCAAAGAGTTCGACCAGGTCGCGCTCTTCCAGGAAAATACCGACGAAAATATACGCCGTGGTCACCGCTGCGAATAGCAGGTGTCCCATCGTCATCGTCGGCGCCGCCCAGAACGCAATAATGAAGCCAAGATAGATCGGGTGCCGCACCGCTTTGTACAGCCCTGGTGTCTTGAACTGCGGCTTGGTTAACTTGCGGCCAGCCAGATTGGTGACGACTTGATGCAACCCAAACAACTCGAAATGGTTGATCATGAACGTGCTGAGCAGTACGAGTAACCAGCCGAACAATGATAGACCAATTACCGCCATCGCCGCATTTGGATTGGTAACCTGCCAGACCATCGCCGGCATCGGACGCCACTGCCAGAACAGCAGGATAAGCACGAGGCTGGCGAACAGCACATAGGTGCTGCGCTCGACCGGGGCCGGCACGTATTTCCACCACCACTTCTTGAACTGATAGCGCGCCATCACGCTGTGCTGCACGGCGAAAAGCGACATCAGCAACAGATTGATAATAACCGCTTCAGTCAATGAGACGACTGGCCCGGTATCGATGGTCTTCGGCACCACCAGACCGCTGACGAAGCCGATGGCGTAGAGGAAGGCGATCAAAAAGACGAGATAGGCTACGAGCCCGTAGAGGAAGGCGATGTACTTGCCCATTGGATGCCCCTGTGTGAATCGATCGAGGAGTTACCTCCGCTACAAAAGCGGCGGCAAAATCTGCGCAACATGAATGAATATTGGCTGCGTCAAAAAGGAAGACGCTTATCGAGACTGCAATGCCTGCCGACGGCATTGTCGCTGCCCGTTTCCCGATACGGAGACGTCGGCGCGTCCCGTGTCCAAGGGCAACTGATGACAGGATACGCGATTTCTAGTGGCCGAGAAAAGAGGGCCTAATGGCCGCAGGTTCGGTGTTTTGGGAGGGCAAAAGCAAGGCCACGGCCGCGCGCCCATGGGCGTGAGGGTTGCGGCTGTCATGCCCGCGAAAGCGGGCATCCGGTAATCGCGAGGCTCGCGGCCGATCGCTGACTCCGGTGACTACTGGATCATCCGCTTTTGCGGATGATGACGGCAGAATGTTCGCCGCGCGCCCGTGGGCATAAGACACAGTCTGCTTACTCCGGCTGCAGGCCGATCTCGCGCACCAC
>JACQDO010000164.1 GCA_016201085.1 Hyphomicrobiales bacterium
GATCGGGCATTCCGGCTGCGGCAAGACCACGGTGCTGAACATTCTGGCCGGGCTCGACGAGCCGACCGAGGGCGCCGTCATCGTCGACGGGCAGGCCATCGAAGGCACCAGCCTCGACCGCGCCGTGATCTTCCAGAGCCACGCGCTGCTGCCGTGGCGCACGGTGCTGGGCAACGTCGCCTACGCGGTCTCCTCGCGCCATCGCGACTGGGGCAAGGCGCGCATCGCCGCGCACGCGCAGAAATTCATCGATCTGGTCGGCCTCACCGGCGCCGAGCACAAGCGCCCGGCCGAACTGTCCGGCGGCATGAAGCAGCGCGTCGGCATCGCCCGCGCGCTGTCGATCGAGCCGAAGATCATGCTGATGGACGAGCCGTTCTCCGCGCTCGACGCGCTCACGCGCGGCACGCTGCAGGACGAAGTCCGTAGAATATGCCAGGAGACCGGGCAGACCGTGTTCATGATCACGCACGACGTCGACGAGGCGATTTATCTCGCCGACAAGGTGGTGCTGATGACCAACGGGCCGGGCGCGGTGCTGGCCGAGATCGTCGAGAACCCGCTGCCGCGCGAGCGCGCGCGCGCCGACGTGCACAAGCATCCGCTCTATTACGCGGTGCGCAACCACATCATCGACTTCCTGGTCGAGCGCTCGAAGAGTTTCGTCGCCGAGGCGGGCGCCGGCTACGACCGGCGCCGAATCGCGCTGGTGCGGCCCGGCCTGCCGGAGCCGGCGATCGCCAAGCCGCCATCGAATAACGATCTCATGCAGAGAAGGAGTTTGCCATGACCCGCGCCGGCCTCACCGAAGAGCAATCGTAGCCCGGATGGAGCGAAGCGTAATCCGGGTTTCTTTTACAAGACCCGTCCCGGATTTCGCTGCGCTCCATCCGGGCTACACGCTACACGCTTTCACATTCGTCACCGAAGGAGAACGCACATGACCCGCGCCGACCTCACCGAGAAACTGCTCGACCTCAAGCGCGAGAAAAGCTGGAGCTGGCAACACATCTGCGGCGAGATCGGCGGCATGGCGCCGATCATGATCGTGGGCGGTGTGCTCGGCCAGCACAAGATGACCAAGCCGATGGCGGCAGCCTGCGCCAAGCTGTTCGGGCTCAGCAAGAGCGAGCAGGCGCTGTTGAACGAGGTGCCGATGCGCGGCACGGCGACGGCGATGCCGCCGACCGACCCGCTCTTGTACCGCTTCTACGAGCTGGTGCTGGTCAACGGCCCGGCCTGGAAGGCGCTGATCGAGGAGGAATTCGGCGACGGCATCATGTCGGCGATCGACTTCGACATGGCGATCGAGCGCCAGGCGGACCCGAAGGGCGACCGCGTCAAGATCGTTATGTCGGGCAAATTCCTGCCGTTCAAATATTACGGCGCGACGGGCAACCAACTGGCCTATGGGGTGAAGGAGGAGTAGGGGCGAGGGCGTGCGCTATGCGCCGCTGCGCTTCATCTTTTGTTGTTCGTAGCGCGCCTTGACGGCGGGCTCTTCGCGCAAATAGCTCGCCTGCAGGTGGACAAGCTCCCTGCGGCTCAAATGGCCGGCGCGCTGCAGCGCCACGAGTGTCCATTCGACATCGTCGAGAATGACAGTGTCGCCGGTGAGCCTCGTCATGTGGTGGGCGAGGGCGTCAGAACTCGTTCCGACATATTGCACATGGTGCTGCCGGGCCATTTCGCGGATGGCGACTGCTGTCGGACTCTGTCGTCTGAGCATCTTTGAATCCTTCAATTCAATGTAGCATCAGAGGGGCTGAAAATCCATTAAATCATTGATAACAATGAGCTTTCAGGATGTTCCAAGGCGTTCAACATGCTCAAAAAATGACGTTGGCAGCGACGGATTTAGAACGACCCCGCAGGGTGGATTAGTGCATAGGATGGGTTGAGCGCAGCGAACCCCATCGCCCAATACAAACGTCATGCGATGGGTTTCGCCTTCGGCTCAACCCATCCTACGAGCTAGACCACCCGATACGCGATTTGAGTGGGGGAACGCCGAACCCCAACACGTCGGCTAAGACCAGAATATCTATGCCCTAATTCCTTTGGCGTTCGAGCCATTGAGGGCCGGAACCAACCCGACGCCGGCGCGAGTGCCTTTTACAGGCTGACATTCCTGCATTTTTTCCCTATGATTCTCCCATGAGCATCAGCCGCACCAGGAGTGCCGAGTTCGACCGCGATATTCCGGCCTACACGCTTGCCGAAGCGGCCCGTTACGCGCGGCTGCCCGTTGCCACTTTGCGTTCCTGGGTGCTGGGACGGCAATACCCGACGGCCGAAGGCAAGGCAGAATTCCCGCCTCTGATCCGGCCGGCTTCCCGCAGGCCGCCCTGGCTTTCGTTTTCCAACTTGATCGAGGCGCATGTGCTGCGGTCGCTGCGGACCGAGCACGGCGTGCCGGTCAAAGCGCTGCGCCGCGCGCTTGCGTTTGCCGAGAAGACGCTTGGCATCGACCGGCTCCTGCTCCGGTCTGAACTGTGCACCGGTGCCGGCAAAGTCTTTCTTGACCGCTACGGCGAACTGATCGAGCTCACGGCGTCCGGGCAACTCGCGATGCGCAGGTTGTTCGAGGAACATTTGAAACGAATCGATTGGGATTCGTCGCGGTTCCCGGTGCGGCTCTATCCGTTCCTGTCGGCCTCGGCTCCGAGCGGAGACCGGCCGATTGTCATCCACCCGCGCATCGCTTTCGGACGGCCCGTGGTGGTGAGCAAGGGCATCGCCACTTTGACGATCGCCGAACGTGTCGATGCGGGCGAGTCCGTGAAAGACATTGCGGCCGATTACGATCTTGCGCAGTCGGAGATCGAACAGGCCGTGGTCTATGAGCGCGCGGCTTGACGCGCTGCTATTTCACTGACCGCGACCTTGGCAAACAATTTGGTGCGATTCTGAGGGCAGGCGGTCTGGTCGTCGAGCGCCATATCGATCATTTTGCTCCCGACACGCCTGATGATGTGTGGCTCGCGGAGGTCGGTCGACGCGGCTGGATCGCGCTGACGCACGATCGCCGCATTCGCTACAAGCCGAACGAACGCGACGCGGTCATGCGGTATAGCGTTGGCTTGCTGGTGATTGTCGGGGCGGCACCTTTTGCCGACCTGGCCCGTGCATTCCTGGCCACCCTGCCAAGCATCGAGCACTTCCTCGAACACCAAAAGCCGCCGTTTATCGCCAAGGTCTATCGTCCGTCGCCGAACGACACGGTGCAGCGCGGGGAATCGCCCGGGCGCGTCGAACTCTGGTATCCGCGGTAACCACGTGATCAGAGGCCGTAGCCCGCATGGAGCGTAGCGGAATGCGGGAGAAATGCGGAGAGGTTGGTCCCGGATTTCGCTCCGCTTCATCCGGGCTACTTGCTACTTGCTGAATTGATCGCGCTTCCAAAAAGGGCTTCCGATGTTCGCTGAGTTGAAAAGTATCGTAGACCTAGTGCGCGCGGGTGTCGCTAGCTACCACGATTCGAGTTCTGCCAAAGCCCGAAAGAAGCTCGTTCTTGGATTGTTGGAAACGTATTTCCTTTTACTAGATTGCGCAGAAGAGGGAGAGCAGTTGATACTTGATGCTGGCTCTAATCCTATTGAAAAGATTGAGGCGATGGAAAGTGCAGAAGCTAGAGCCATTACTCTCGCGAAATGGGGTATGGCGCTTCGGAAACAGACCATTCGGCTTCGCACGCTACAAGAAAACATTTTTAGCCAAGATCATCTAACGGTTATAAACCCTACCCTTCAGAAAGAGATCGAAGCAATCATCGGCTCAAAATTCGACTCCACCAACAATCTTTTTAAAATAGGTGCGGCCCTTTTCTTCCATTCAGTGTTTCCGGTAGCGACAGACCGGGAGCAGGTCGAAGGCGTGCTAATTATGGCTGGCTCCGAAGGTGACCAATTAGATATTGCAAAACTAAAGCTGGATATCGCGGGCCTGCGCGAGTCGCTCGAACAATATCGACACGTCCTAAACCAACTTGTAACCAGCGAAGAAGTGTTGGCGCTTTCCCAATTGGCGCGCAAGCAAACGTCTCTCGACGAGCAAGTCGGTTAACCCGCCAACCATGCCTGTCACAACCCGAATGTCGGGTTACATAAGGCGAACTCCGAACGTCTCACCGCAGTAGCACCCCCATGAAACACATCGGCTTCCTCTCCTTCGGCCACTGGACCCCGTCGCCGCAGTCGCAGACGCGCTCGGGCTCCGACGCCCTGCTGCAATCGATCGAGCTCGCCGTCGCCGCTGAGGAGCTCGGCGCCGACGGCGCCTATTTCCGCGTCCATCACTTCGCCCGCCAGCTCGGCTCGCCGTTTCCGCTGCTGGCCGCCTGCGGCGCGCGCACCAAGCGCATCGAGATCGGCACGGCGGTCATCGACATGCGCTACGAGAACCCGCTCTATATGGCGGAGGACGCCGGCGCCGCCGACCTCATCGCCGGCGGCCGCCTGCAGCTCGGTATCTCGCGCGGCTCGCCCGAGCAGGTGATCGACGGCTGGCGTCACTTCGGCTACGCGCCGCAGGACGGGCAGACCGACGCCGACATGGCGCGGCGGCACGCCGAGGTTTTCCTCGAAGTGCTGCGCGGCGAAGGCTTCGCCAAGCCCAACCCGCGGCCGATGTTTCCGAACCCGACCGGGCTGCTGCGCGTCGAGCCTTTTTCGGAGGGCCTGCGCGAGCGCATCTGGTGGGGCGCCGGCACCAACGCCACGGCGGAATGGGCGGCCAAGCTCGCCATGAACCTGCAAAGCTCGACGTTGAAGATCGACGAGAGCGGCAAGCCGTTCCATGTGCAGCAGGCCGAGCAGATCAGGCTCTACAAGGCGGCGTGGCAGGCGGCCGGGCACGAGCGTACGCCGCGCGCGTCGGTCTCGCGCAGCATCTTCGCGCTCGCCGACGAGCGCGACCGCAGGTATTTCGGGCGCGGCGGCGCGGACAGCGACCAGATCGGCATGCTGAGCGAAACCGAGCGCGCCATTTTCGGCCGCAGCTTCGCGGCCGAGCCGGACGTGTTGATCGAGCAGCTGAAGGGCGACGAGGCCATTGCCGAGGCCGACACGATTTTACTGACCGTGCCCAACCAACTCGGCGTCGACTACAACGCGCACGTCATCGAGGCGATCTTGAAATATGTCGCGCCCGGGCTGGGCTGGCGGTGAAAATTCTGTCGTCCCGGGCGAGCGAGCAAGCGTAGCCCGGATGGAGCGTAGCGCAATCCGGGTTTCTCGCGCACGATTAAGGCCGCCCCGGATTTCGCTTCGCTTCATCCGGGCTACGGCCGCTAACCTCACTCCCTCTCCAGCATCCACGCATGCCTGCGTTGGCTCTTGGAGAGTCGCTTGGGCGGGGCTGCGCGGCTGGCGATGAAATCCTCCAGCGCTTGTTCCGGCGCGCGCTCGACCCGCACGCCGGCGGCGCGCAGGCCTTTGAGCACCTCGCGCGGCGAGGCGTCGAAAATCTGCGGGCCAGCGGCTGGCGCGGGCGCGCGCCGCTGGCGCGGGCGGGCGGCGAGCTTGGCCATCTTGAGGAGCTCCAGCGCGTCGCTGAGCCGGTCGAGATCGACGCTGGCGCTTTCCTCCATTTCGCGGATGGCGCGTTCGGCCAGCGCGGACAGGCGCGCGGCCAGCGTGCGCCGTCGCAACTGGGCGCTCGCCCGCGCGCGCGGGATCGTGTCGGTGGCGCGCGGCGCGAACAGCGGCCGCTGCCATTGGCCGTCGCGCGTCCAGCGGCAGATGCTGGCGGGCCAGACGCCGGTGCGCTTGGCGATCTCGGCGTAGGTCAGCGTGGTCTGCTCGATCAGGCGGCGCACCTCGGCGACCTTGGCGTCGGTGTGCGGCCTTCTTGAAGGCTTTCCTGACGAGCCGCGTGGCCGCGGCCCCACCACGGCGGCAGGGTCGTCCGGCAGCACGCGCAGGCGGACGATGTCGGGTCGGTTGAAGGGATAGGGCATGGACGAGAATATATGCCTAGCAGCGGGCGTGCGCAAGGGGAAGGGCGACGGAGGGCAAGGCGCTGGCTTATGGGGTGAAGGAGGAATTTACGCCGCCGCCGCCAGCGCCGCATTGGCTTCGCGCCTGATGCGCTCGACCATCGAGCGCAGGCCGTTCGAGCGCTGCGGCGTCAAGTTCTCGCGCAGCCCGATGCGGTCGAACAGCGCAATCGCGTCGACGGCCAGGATCTCGCGCGCGCTTTTGCCCGAGTAGAGCGCGAACAGGATGGCGACCAAGCCGCGCACGATATGGGCGTCGCTGTCGCCCTCGAAGCTCAGGATCGGGCCGCCGGCGCCGTCCGGTTTCACATGGGTGAGCAGCCAGACCTGGCTGGCGCAGCCCTGCACCTTGTTGGCGTCGATATGGGCGCTGTCGGCCAGCGGCGGCAATGTCCGCCCCAGCTCGATGACATAGCGATAGCGGTCATCCCATTCATCGAGCAGGGTGAAATTGTCGACAATCTCGTCAATCGCGGTCATGGCAACTCGTCGGGCGAATGCTCTTTATAACCGTGCTGGGTATATATAGTTCGCGACGGTGTCGATGGCCAAAATGAGTGCGGCGGGCCGCTCGGCCCGCGACGAGAGCGCGTTCCGTTTCGATTGAATCGGAAACGCGCTCTAGATTCCTTATTTGATCGCATTTTCTACGGCGAACCGGTTCCCACTTCGCCGGAAAATGCTCTAGTACCGACAAATAAGCCGTTCTTAAGCGGAAGGGCGGCCCGCCCGCGCTTCGCGGCGTGGCGGCAGCGGAACCGGCGCATGCCAGGCCGGCGCCATGTCCGCCGCGGTCAGCGTGCCATGGCCAGCCGCCGAAGCCGGCGCTGCCTTGGCGGCGGTTTTTTCGGCGGGGGCCGATTTTTCGTTCAACTTGGCGCTGATGAATTCGTAGATGGTGCGGGCGCCGGCCTCGGCCTTGTGGCCAAGGGCGACCGCAACCTTGCCGCCGACCTCGCAGGCATTGGGCTGGCGGGCGCAGAAGCCGCGCATGTCCGATACGGCGGCTCCCGCCACGCTCGCCGCCTGTACGGCATCGATCTGCGCATCGGGCGACGTCGATTTCGTGCCGCTTGGCAGCAGCACGCAAACGACGGTCAGCCAGAACGCCATTCGCAGCAGGAAGAACATGACGCCACCCATTTTCCCCGGCGGCTTTTACGCCGCCTTTGAACTAAACCTAGCAGATAGGCCTGAAGCCGGTGTTGGCGACAAAGCGCGGGTTTTGGACAAAATCGACGCGAATACGACATGAATTTTCGTCAAATTCGACAAATTCCAATTTGGCTAAAGTTTTAAATATCGCCGCATCCGGGTGCGGGCCGCATTCCGCGCCCGGCCGGGCATGGTTACCGCGCCGGTAACAAATCGCCGGCTCGCGTATTGGCCGGCGCCCGCGGCAACAGAAATTTCACCATGACCGGCAAATGAGCCTCGCCTGGGCCCGGGAATGCGCCTCCGGCCGCGGCAAAAGGCCCTGCGGCGGCGGGGCTTTAGCGTTCGCTTAAGTGGGCCTGGCTTACGATTTCGCTCACGAAAAAGGGGCGCGTCTGTTTCGACAAGACGTGAGACAGGGACCGTGAGCTTCCTCACACCGGTGCGGAACTATGTCGACGCTTTGGTGCATCCGGCTGCGCAACACGATGCGCTGACCGCGGCGCGCCACCGCGCCTTCATTGCGCCGCGCCTGCTCGGCAGCTTTGCCGCGCTGGCGTGTTTCCCCATCTATATCGTCTTTCGCGGCGTGCCGAGCGCGCTCGAGGTCGGTGTCTTCGCCTGGCTGGCCGCGCCCATCCTGATTGCCTATTTCCTGTCGCGCACGGGCCGCTACGAAAGCGCGCACGTGCTCTCCTCGTTGTCGCTCACCGGTCTGGTGGGGGTGGTGGCCTGGTACAGCGGCGGTATCGGTTCGTTCGCGGCGATCTGGCTGGTCGTGGTTCCGCTGGAGGCCGCGCTGTCGGCCTCGCGGCGCGTGGTCGCGCTGGCGTCGACCATCGCACTGGCCGCCGCCGGCCTTTTGCTGATCGTGAGCGACATCGGCCTGCTGCCGCCGGCGACGACGCTGGCCAACGAACACGGCACGCTGGCCGCGCTCGGCATCGTCTCGGCGGCGCTCTATGCCACCGGCCTGGCGCTCGGCGCCGAATCGCTGGCGCGCACCAGCTTCTGGCTGCTCTATGCCGAGGAGGACCGCTACCGGCTGCTCGCGCGCAATATGACCGACGTCATTACCCGTCACGCCCGCGACGGTGCGGTGCTGTTTGTATCGCCGGCGGCCGAGCCCCTGTTCGGCGTGCGAACGAGCGAGCTGGCCGGTCACGGCCTGTTCGATCGCGTGCATGTCGCGGATCGACCGGCCTATCTCACCGCGCTGGCGGACGCTGCGGTGCTTGGTGAAACACGAACCGTCGAGTTTCGCATCCGCCGTGACGACGGCATGAAAGGCCATGCCGGCCACTTTATTTGGGTTGAAATGCGCTGCCGTCCACTCGACTGCGCCGCCGATACGCCGAATGCGGACGGGCGCGAGGTGGTCGCGGTGCTGCGCGATATCAGCGAACGCAAGGCGCAAGAGAGCGCGATCGCGCTCGCGCGGGCCGAATCGGAACGCGCCAATGCCGCCAAGAGCCGTTTCCTCGCCACCATGAGCCATGAGCTGCGCACGCCGCTCAACGCGATCATCGGCTTCTCCGACATGCTGGGCAACGATTCGCTGCAACTCAATGCGGCACGCAAACATGAATATGCCAAGCTGATCAACGAATCCGGCCGTCATCTATTATCGGTGGTCAATGGCATTCTCGATATGTCGAAAATGGACACCGGCAACTTCGAAATCACGCCGGAGCCGTTCATACCGGCGCAGCTTATTGTCAGTTGCTGCGATCTGCTGGCGCTGAAGGCGCATGACGCCGGGGTGGAGATCAAGACGCAAGTCTCGGCCGATCTTTCCGAAGTGGTGGCTGACCGCCGTGCCTTCAACCAGATCCTGATCAATCTGATTTCCAATGCCATCAAATTCACGCCGCGCGGCGGCCGGGTAACGGTGAGCGCGCATTGCGACGGTCCCAAATTCGCCGTTGCCGTGGAAGACACCGGTGTCGGAATCGGCGCGGACGATTTGCCGCGTTTGGGAGAGGCATTCTTCCAGGCCCGCGCCTCCTACGACCGGCGACACGACGGCTCGGGGTTAGGCCTTTCCATCGTCAAGGGGCTGGTGCGGCTGCATGGCGGCGACCTCGACATCCAGAGCCGTCTCGGCGAAGGAACGCGGGTGACCGTGCGGCTGCCGATGGATTGCGAAGCAGGCCGGCCGGTCGACCCGATCAATCTTGTCACCGAGCGGGCGAACGAACTTGCGGCTGTTGCCAATCTTCGGATCAAGAAAAGTGCGTAAGCGAGTCAATAGCTACGAAATAAATGCGCCGCACACCGCCGGCAGACTTGTCGCCGCGATCGGTCGCTATCCGCGTGAATCCGTCGGCGTCGTGATGGCGACCGTCGCCATTTTCGCGATCTGCATCAACGCGTTGTATTTGCAAAAGGGACCGCACCCGGCGCCGATTTTTGCGTCCAAACCCTTGCTGAAGCAAATAGCACCCGACACTGCGACGCGTACGGCGGCTGCACCGTCCAACGGCGCAACGGAGATCGCTGCGTCAAGCCGTGCGCAGCTTATTTCCAACATTCAGCGCGAACTCAACCGCAGAGGTTTTTACGACGGCGCGGTCGACGGAATTTGGGGCGCCAAAACCGATGCGGCCACGCGCGATTTCATCCAGGCCGCCGGTTTGAAGATCAATCCGGACGTGAGCGAAAACCTGCTACGTGCGATCGTCACATCCAAAGCGCAGAATAATCGCGCAACGACGCCGGAACCCGTGCGCAGCGATCCGATCGCCGAGTTGATCGCGCCGACCAAACGCGTTCTTGCAATTCAGCGCGCGCTGTCCGAGTTCGGTTATGGCCAGATCAAGCCGACCGGTACCTTCGATGCGGATACCCGCACGGCAATTGAGAAATTCGAACGCGACCGCCGGCTGCCCGTGACCGGCCAGATCTCCGATCGTTTCGTGCGCGAACTGGCCGCCATGACAGGCCGCCCGCTCGAGTGAATAGCCGACCGGCAATGCCGTATGTTACCAAGCGCATGATCCCGAAAAGTGGGAACCGGTTTTCGGAA
>JACQDO010000165.1 GCA_016201085.1 Hyphomicrobiales bacterium
CACCCGGAATTTTTATTTCGCCTTCATCGCCCCTATGGCGCCGGCGCGCGCCGCAACGATGCCTTCGCGCGCCAATTCGTCGGCGCGTTCGTTCAGGGCATGGCCGGCGTGGCCCTTGACCCAGTGCCAGCGTACCTGATGATGTGTGAGCGCCGCATCTAACCGCTTCCACAGATCGACGTTCTTGACCGGGCTCTTGTCGGCGGTGCGCCAGCCGTTGCGCTTCCAGCCGTGGATCCAGCTCGTGATGCCGTTGCGCAAATATTGGCTGTCGGTGTGCAGATCGACCGTGCAGGGCCGCGTCAGCGCTTCCAGGCTTGAGATCGCCGCCATCAATTCCATGCGGTTGTTGGTGGTGTGCGGCTCACCACCCATCAGCTCTTTGGTATGATCGCCGAACGTCAGAATGGCGCCCCAGCCGCCCGGCCCCGGATTGCCGGAACAAGCGCCGTCGGTGTGGATGGTGACGCGCTGCTCCGTCACGACGTTTTACTCTTGCGCATGATCTTATCCGAAAACCGGTTTCCACTTTTCGGGATCATGCGCTGATTCCGTAATCATCCACGCTCTTCACCGACTGGTGGAAGCGCAGCTTGCGGTCATATTCCCTCGGGTCCTTCGGCTTGACCAGCGCGCCATTCGGCACCGCCAGCCAGTCCACCAGCCGTGTGAGCAGGAAGCGCATGGCGGCGCCGCGTGCCAGCACCGGAAATGCATCGCGTTCGGCCGCAGAGAGAGCGCGCACTTTATCGTAGGACTTGAGCAGCGCGCGCCCCTTGGTGACGTTGTAGGAATGATCCGGTTCGAAGCACCAGGCATTGAGGCAGATCGCGACGTCGAAGCTTAGCATATCGGTGCAGGCGAAATAGAAGTCGATCAGCCCCGACAATTCGTCGCCGAGAAAGAACACATTGTCGGGAAACAGATCGGCGTGAATCACGCCGTGCGGCAGATCGCGCGGCCACAACTTTGCCAGCGCGGCAAGCTCCTTGTCGATGTCGCCGCACAGGCCCGGCCGCACGCTGTCGCCGCGCGCCTTGGCCTGCTCGTAGAGCGGTCGCCAGCTTTCGATCGATAACGCGTTCGCCCGCTTGATCTTGAAATCGGCGCCGGCCAGATGCAGCCGCGCCAGCGCCTCGCCCACCGCCGCGCAGTGGCTGGCGGTCGGCCGGCGAATCCACAAGCCGTCGAGGAAGGTGACGATGGCGGCCGGCCGGCCGGCAACCGTGCCAAGCATGCCACCGTGCCGATTCTTCACCGGCTGCGGACAGGTGATGCCGCGGCTGGCCAGATGCTCCATCAGCCCGAGAAAGAACGGCAAGTCGACGGCGGCGACGCGCTTTTCATACAGCGTGAGGATGAAATTGCCGGTGTCGGTGTGCACCAGGAAATTCGAATTCTCCACGCCTTCGGCGATGCCCTTGTACGAGCGCAACGCGCCGATGTCGTAGTCGGCGAGGAAGCGGGTGAGATCGTCCGCCGTGACGTCGGTATAGACGGCCATGCCCGGCTCACTCCGCCGCCTGGGTCTCCCGCAGCGCGCGGGGTAGCGGAAAGAACACCCCCTCCTCGGCGGCGGATACGGTGTCGACGCTCACGGCATAACGTTGCGCGAAGGCTTCGATGATTTCCTCGACCAGAATTTCCGGAGCGGAGGCGCCGGCAGTGATGCCAAGGCTGCCAATGCTGCCGAACATGCCCCAATCGATGTCGGCGGCGCGCTGCACCAGCGCCGCGCGCGGACAGCCGGCGCGCAGCGCCACCTCGCGCAGCCGCTGCGAGTTCGACGAGTTCGGCGCGCCCACCACGATCATGGCGTCGACCACCGGCGCCACGCGCTTGACCGCTTCTTGCCGGTTGGTGGTGGCGTAGCAGATGTCTTCCTTGTGCGGCCCGACGATGTTTGGAAAGCAGCGCTTCAGATGCTCGACGATGGCCGCGGTGTCGTGCACCGACAGCGTGGTCTGCGTCACATAAGCGAGCCGGCTCGCATCGCGCGGCTGGAATTTCTCGGCGTCGGCGAGGGTCTCGACCAGGCTGACGCTGCCGGCCGGCAGCTGGCCCATGGTGCCGATCACCTCCGGGTGGCCGGCATGCCCGATCAGCACGATCTCGCGCCCGCGCCGGTGATGAATCTCGGCCTCGCGATGCACCTTGGTGACCAGCGGACAGGTGGCGTCGAGCGCGAACAGGTGGCGCCGCGCCGCCTCGTCGGGAACGCTGCGCGGCACGCCATGCGCCGAGAAAATCACCGGCGCGCCGGTATCGGGAACCTCGTCGAGCTCCTCGACAAAGATGGCGCCCTTGGCGCGCAGGCTCTCGACCACGAAACGGTTGTGCACAATCTCGTGCCGCACATAGACCGGCGGCCCGTAAACGCTCAGCGCCCGCTCCACCGAATCGATGGCGCGCACCACCCCGGCGCAGAAGCCGCGCGGCGAGCACAGCAGCACCTTCAGTGCGGGCAAGGGCGGACGGACAGCCATAAAAACCTCGAAAACCGCGGCGATTTTTCGCGGCCGTGGCCCCCGACATGGGATGCGCCGGCCCACCCTGTCAAGCCGGGACGGTTGCATGACCGGGGGGCAGACCCTATATTGCGGGCTCATTTCCGATCATCGCCGATGGTCTGGTGCTTCGCCCCAACGGGCGGGCGAAGCTTAAGAGGAGATTCTGCCATGGCAACCGCAGCCCCCTTGATGCCGAAGGCGACCGCCGTCTGGCTGCTGGACAACACGGCGCTGTCGTTCGACCAGATCGCCGAATTCTGCAAGCTGCACCCGCTCGAGGTGAAGGCGATCGCCGACGGCGACGCCGCCCAGGGCATCAAGGGCATGGACCCGATCGTGACCGGGCAATTGACCCGCGAGCAGATCACCGAGGGCGAGGCCGATCCGGCGAAAAGCCTGACGCTAAGCGCGGCCAAGGTGACGATCCCCAATCCCGAGCGCGGCGGCAAGAAGGGCCCGCGCTACACGCCGGTGTCGCGCCGGCAGGACCGGCCGAACGCGATTCTCTGGCTGGTGCGCAATCATCCCGAGCTCAAGGACAGCCAGATCATGCGGCTGGTCGGCACCACCAAGTCGACCATCTCGGCGATCCGCGAGCGCACGCATTGGAACGCCGCGCAACTCGCGCCCATGGACCCGGTGACGCTCGGCCTGTGCTCGCAGATCGATCTCGACTTCGAGGTCAACCGCGCCAATAAGGAAAAACCGGCGCCGGCCGACACCGGCGCCACGCTGCTTCCGGCCTCCGAGACCACCGCCAAGAAGGAGGCGGAAGTCGCCGCCGCCGCGGCCGAGGCGCAGTCCAAGCCGGAAGGCGATCTCGACGTCTCCGCCGTGTTCGCCAAGCTCAAGCAGCTCGGCGGCAAGGGGGAGAAGGGGGAAGAGTAATTTCTTTCTTCCCCTCTCCCCTTGTGGGAGAGGGTGCCGAGCGAACGAAGTGAGCGAGGCGGGTGAGGGGTCAACGCCTAACGCTAAGTCCGGACCCCTCACCCGGCTCGTGCTTCGCTCTCGCTCCGCACTCGCCACCCTCTCCCACAAGGGGAGAGGGAAGTGAACTCGCCTCGCGCTCGCGCGAAAATTCAATACCCCCTTCTCCCCTCCACCGCGTCGATGTAACGCGCCACCGATTTTTCCAGCACCTGCTTGGCCCCGCGCTCGATCACGCGGTCGAAGTAATGCCCGTACAGCACGTCGAACGGAAACGGCGCCATGGCGGCGCCGATGGCTTTCACCGTGCGCGCATCGAGCGGAATGAAATTCGGATAGCTGCGCATGAAGGACAGCCCCTTGCGGTCGGTGGTAACCGCGAGAATGTCGCCGGCGCAAACCAGGCCGCGCCCGCCGGCGCCGCTCGCCCAATGCAGCACCGTGCCGCCCTCGAAATGGCCGCCGCAGCGGATGAGCGTGACGTCGTCCCACAGCTTGAACGTGTCGCCGCTCCACAATTTCACCGCCGGCGACGGCTTGACGATCCAGTCGCTGTCGGCGGCGTTGAGATGGATCGGGCAGCCGAAGACGCGCGCCCACTCGCCCATCGTCGTGTAGAAATGCGGATGCGAGATGGCGATCGCCTTGATGCCGCCGAGGCCCTTGATCGTCGTGACAGTGGCGGCATCGAGCGTGGCGATGCAATCCCACAAGATATTGCCGCCGGGCGTGCGCACCAGCAGCGCGCGCTGGCCGATGCCGAAGGACGGCTGCGAGCCAATGCCGATCACGTTCGGCTCGTATTGGCGGAAGCTATTCATGTGGCTTTTCGCCAGCGCTTCGAGCGTGCTCCAAGTCTGGCCGCGCGGCGGCACGTATTGCCGCTCCTCCTCGCAGATGCGGCAGAGCGCGGGCGGCTTTTCGCTTTCCGGATATTGCGTGCCGCAGGCGGTGCAGATGAAAGCGGGCATGAGGTTTCCTATCCTCTGTCATTCCGGGCGCGCATCATTGCTGCTAGATTTGTTGCAGGCAACGGGGCGAAACCATGGACCGTAAAGCTTTCACGCCGCTGCGCATCGCCGTGCTGGTCGCCGCCGGCCTCGGCTGCGCGTTCTGGCTCGGCGCGCTGGTGCAGTGGTGGATGATTTCCGACCGCGGCCGCGACGGCTTCGAGCTGATGGGCGTGATGCTGTCGAGCGCGTTCTTCGTCGTGCTGGTGCTGCCGACGCTTGTGCTCGGCCTGATCGGGCGCTGGCTGCCGTTCGCCGCCGTGCTCGGTGTCATCGTCATCGCGCTCGCCTCCGATACGCTGTGGCCTTGGCTGCCGTGGTGATGAGCGGGCGTGCGTCTTCGCGCGTGTTCTTGGCGGCCCCGCGCAGGCCGTAGTCCTTCCCCGCTTTCGCGGGGACATGCCTCCGTCCCCCTCAAAGCTGAGGGGATGGCGCGCCGAGACGGCGCGACTTGTAGTTGCACCCTCGTTTCCGAAGGTGCGGCGCCTCTCGGCGCGCCACCCGGATAATTTTCACCATCCGGGCTCATTTGCGGCGGTTCTCCTTACGGCGCCGGTCCGCGCTTTCCGGCGAGCATGATGCCCCACCGATCAGCGAGCTCCTCGCGGGAGGTCCTTGTGCCCCCGGGCGGGGTCCGGCGCCGCCCGGGGTTAGGGGGTGCGTTCATCCCCTGCCCGCAGGCGCCGCATCCGGCTCCACCATCAGACGCCTCTAGATGACGCCCCTCGATAAGCCGGATGCAACTAGGACATCATACCTTGGGAAAGAGGTCAAGATAATTTGGAAATAAATCCGCAGCCAACCCCGCCCTGTCATGGCAAGGAAATAGCCGTAGACCGCGCCGGGGCGAATGAGCGGGCGGCTAGAAATCCTTGAGCAGCCGCTCGATGTAGTCGAGCTCGAGCTGCGGGCGGAAGCCTTCGCCGAAGCGTTTGCGCAGTTCTTCCAGGATGCGGCGCGCGCGTTGCGCATCGATCTCGCCCGGCACCTTCACCGTGACGTCGTCGCCATAATCCCTGCCGCGCAGCGGCCGGCCGAGCGGATCGGTCTCCTGGTCGGCGCGCTGGCGGCCGCGGCGGCCCGGCTGGCCGGGACCCTGACCGAGCATGCCGTTCTGCTGCATCGACTGCGCCAGCCCCTGCGCGCCCTTGCGCATGGCGTCGAGCGCGCGGCCCTGACTGTCGACCGCGCCGTCGGCATTGCCGTCGCCGAGCTGGCCCTCGGCGTCGCCCATGGCTTCGCCGGCGCTGCCGAGCTGATCCATGCCGCCGTCGCCCTGACCCTTCTCGCCCTGGCCCTGCTGGTTCTGGTTGGGATTGCCGAGGCCGCGCTGGCGCAACTGCTCCAACAGCTTGTTGAGGCGGTCCTTCAGGCCCTGCTGATCCTGGCGCAGGTCGCCATACTGCTGCCGGCCTTGCTGGCCGCGCTGGCGCTCGCGCCGCTGATCCTGGCCCTCCTTGAAGGTCTTGTCGCGCAACTGCTGCTGCTTGCGGATCATGTCGCCGAGCTCGTCGAGCGCCGACATCATGTCGTCGTCGCCGTCTTCGCCCTGCGCGCCCGGGCGCGCCATCTGCAGATTTTCCAGCATCGACTGCAATTGATCGAGCAACTGGCGCGCGGCGTCCTTGTTGCCGGAGCGGGCGAGCGCTTCCAGCCGGTCGAGCATGCTCTTGAGATCCTGCTGGCTGAGCGTGCGGGTATTGCGATCGAGCGGGCGCGCCAGCTGCTGTGGATTCTTGCGCAGCTCCTCGGCCAAGGCTTGCAGGAACTTGTCCATCGCGGCGCGCAGCTGCTCCATCAGCTTCTTGATCTCTTCGTCGCTGGCGCCGCGTTCGAGCGCCTGGCGCAGCGCGTCCTGCGCCTGGCGCAGCGCCAGTTCGGCCTGGCTGACATTGCCGTCCTCGATCTGCAGCGCCATCTCCCACATGCGCGCCACCACTTCGCGCAGCGCATCGTCGGATTTGGCGTTGTTGAGCTCGAAATAGATCGAACGCAGGCCGAGATAGACGGCAACCTCCGGCGTGAAGCGCTCCGGCGCGATGGTGAGCGCGTCCAGCGCGTCGAGCACGACCGGCTTTGCCTCGGCGTCGAGCGCCAGAACGCGGCGCTGCTCGATCAGCGCGCGCGCCACCGGCTTGACGAAAATGCGTTGCGGCAGCTGCACGTCGCGCGGCTCGCTGCGGCCTTCGTTGCCGGCCTCGTCGCGCGCGGTCAACGTCACGGCGACATCGGCGCCGGCCCAGGGATGTTCGGTGAGGTCGCGCGTGGTCTGCGCCGCGCCGTTGCGCGTGCGCGCCTGCGGCAGCGTCAGGGTGAATTCGGGCGCCTCGAACAGCGGGCGCGGCGGCTTGCCGGTCGCGGCCGCTTCCTTGAGCGCGAAAACGGCCTTGGCTTCGATCACGCCGTAGTCGTCGTCCATCTTGTAGTCGAGCCGCAGCGCGCCGCGCGCCTGCCGCTCGGGCTCCTTGAGCAGCTCGATGGTCGGCGGCCGGTCGGCGATGGCGATGAAATTCCAGGTGAGATCGCCGCCGCCGATGCCATGCACGGCGGCGGAGCCGTCGGTCTTGATGAGCAGGCGGTGTTCCTCGGTACCCGCCGGCAGCGCGGCGCCGGTCGTCGGCGGCGCATCCTCGAGGCCGCCCTTCTTGACGATATCGAAACTCACTTTGCCGGTGGAGCGGATCACCAGCTGGCTGCCGGTCGGCACCGACACCGGCGCCGTGCTGTGCGCGGTTTCGCCCGGACGCATCCCCTGCAACATCACCGGCGGGCGACCGGTATAGACCGGCGGTGTGACCCAGGCATCGATACGGAAATTCGCCGGCGCCACCACGCCATGCCAGTCGAAGGCGGCGGCGATGCGCTTGATATGCTCGCCGCCGGCGGCGAAGAAGGTCGCCACCACCAAGATCAGCGTCAGCGCGCGCAGCGCCATCGGATCGCGCAGCGACAATTTCGGCTGCGGCCAGCCGGCCTTGAGCTTGCGCGCCGACAGCAGCGCGCGTTCGACATGCGCGCGCCAGAGCGCCTGCGTCACCGGATCGTTCTGGTTGGCGGCGATCTCGTCGGCGATGGCTGTCGCCGGCCGGTGCGTCTTGCCGCTGGCGCGGTCGAGCCGGCGCAGGCCGTCGTGTTCGCTGGGCAGCCGCAACAGCAGCAGCGGAATCGCGGCCACCGCGGCGAGGATGCAGAAAGCAATCAGGCCGATGGCGCGCGCCAGCGGCGGCAGCGCGATCCACAAGCCGGCCCAGGACAGCGCCAGGAACAGGCCGAACGCGGTCGCCAGCGTGGCGAGCGCCGGCCACAGCCGCTCCCACAGCAGGCTGCCGCGCGCGCGCTGAAGCGCCCGCGCCAGCACCGCCCGCCGCGGTG
>JACQDO010000042.1 GCA_016201085.1 Hyphomicrobiales bacterium
CGAACGCGTTCGGGTGCCGGCACTTAAGTAGTTGATTTGCAGGAACATTTGTTCGGACGACGGTCCGAAGTCAACATTCGGGGGAAAAAAGCAATATCTCCATCGTGGAAGTGTTGAAACGGCGGATGCCTCTACTGACAAGGGGCGAAATGGGAGAAGAAATCAGTGGCCTTGAAAGTGGTCCTTAGTACCGCCGGCCAATGGTAAGGCGTGATCAGCCTTCTACGTTCAAAATCATCACAAGCCCGCCGCCACCGTGGCTTTCCGTGTTGTTGTTCTTGGTGTGGTGCGGAATGTGGCAATGGACCAGCCACTTGCCTGGCCGGCGCGCGGTCCAGATCACGTCGTAGCGCTGGCCCGGCCCCACATTGACGGTATCCGCAAGATAGCGCGCGGTCGGCGCCAGCGTCTCGCCGTCGACTGCGACCACTTCGAACGGTCCGCCATGCACATGCATCGGATGTATGAAATTGTTGTGTGAGCCGATAAACCGCAGCTTGATAGTTTGTCCGACCTTCATATGGATTGTGTCGGTCGCGGGATAGGCCTTGCCGTTGATGGTGAAGAAGTTCGGCAACCCGCCTTCCATGATCATCGCAGGATAGGTGAGCCACTCCCGCTTGAGCCACTCCTGCAATAGGATCGTGTATTCAAGGTCGGCGCGCGGTGCACTGTCGGGGTCGCGCGGGTCGATAATCAGCGCGCCATAAAGGCCGAACGCCTGCTGGCGGTCGGAGTCTGCGTGGGTATGATAGAAATAGGTGCCTGACTGCCCCACGTCGAATTCGTAGACGTAGGTCCCGCCGGGCGGCACTGGGTCCTGCGTAATCCCCGACGGGCCGTCCATCACGTTCGGCAGAATCATTCCGTGCCAGTGGATGGTCGTCTTCTCCGGTAGCTGATTCTTGAAATTGATGCGGATGCGGTCGCCTTGAGTCACGCGAATGCGTGGGCCGGGCACTTGACGGTTATAGGCGTAGGCCTCGACCGTCTCGTGCGGCAGGATGTTCCAGCGGATGACGGACGCTTCGAGATCGAACACCTTCACGCCGTTTTCGATGCGCGGCTCAAGCGGCTGGTCACCGCGGGCTTCGACGGGCGCCACGAAGGCAACGTGGCGCGGCTGGATCGCGGCCATGTCGCGCATGGATTCTGCCGGCGTGTTGAAATCCATGATCATGCCCTTGGGCATGATGATGCCTCCCACATCCCTAGCGCCAAGGGTGAGATTGACGTAGAAGCCCGGCACGATCATCCCCGCTAGTAGAAAAACGCCGGTGACTCCCGCCATAGCCGCCTGCTGCGGCCCGGTCGGCGCCCAGGCCGGTGGCAGCCCCATTTGACCGTGCTGATCGCGATGTTTGTGCTTCCGCGGCATTGTGCTGGGCGGCGCATGTTTTTGAGCGGCGTGCGCGCCGGATCGGCCTTCGCGCATCGTCATTAATCCGTGCTTCAGCTTTACACTTACCATCCACACGTTAAACGCATAGGCCATCGCGAAACCGATAATCACGCCGACCGACATCGCACCCCAAAAGACTAACTCGGCGGGATCCATGGCGCGCATGTCGCGCCCCATCATGAGCAAGCTCATGGTTGGCGCCATGCCAGCCATCATCGCGTTCATGCTGATAAGCTCTGGTACAAAGGTGCGGCGCACGTTCTCCCAATAGGAGCCGCCCATCATCCGCATCATGAACAGCGATTGAAATATGAATAGGCCGAAGGCAAAGCCAGCGACGTATTCTATGACAAGGTCGACCGCCATGGGCCAGCCCAATAGCGCGGTGAAGGCGGCAGCACGAATGATTCCGGTCGCGTCGCCGGCGAGGTAATGGATCGTGCTGCCGACGGCCTGTTTCCACAGCGGCGAAATGAACTCCTCGTGCGTGCGTGGTCGTGGCTCTTTATCGGCAAGCACATAGAGCAGCAGCCCGAAGACTCCCATATAGAGCGTGATCAGGACGAAGCCCCACTTCATCACCTTAGGCTCGGGATTGTTGCGAAATTGATCGTACGCGACATAAGCAGTCGACGCGGCGGCAAGAACAAACCATACCGCAAGTGCGTAATCGATCGGCTGAATGAACATAGCGGGACCGCGTCGTAATCGATTGATGGCGGAATAGTTTTAAAACGCCGTTCACGCGGTAAAAGTTCCCTCACAGCGATACCGGCGTCGGCCACGGCCATCGATGACTGAGCTATTTTTGTTCTGCTCGAACCTTCGCCTTTCGCGTTATTACAAACGCGGTGGCGGGAATAACGAGCCACTGAACTAATGGTGAAAGGCCGACGTGGAGGCCGAAGACCGAGACCACGGGCATCCATTCGGAATAAGCCCACGATGCGCGTACAACCACGTTCAACCATTCGCTGAAAATCGTATAGCCCGTTCCGAATAATATTGTTACGGCGGCCACTCGCCAGAAGCGTTCTTGTGGCCAAGCCAAATTACCGGCAGCGATAAGCGCGGCCATCAATGTGCTGAGGGCAATCAGGATATCGCCGAGCGTACAATGAACGATAGCGAATAGCTGGTCGCGAAATTGAGCTGTCCAGATCGTGTAGAGCGGAAGTTGAACAATTTCCCAGATAAAATGTCCGATGGCGCTAGTGCTGATATATAGTCGCAACCCTTTGATCCAGTTCGCTGAGATCATTGCATAGCTTTCTTATCGATCCTGTTGGTCATTTTCGCAAATGGCAGGAACGGCCCATTGACCGTGGCTTCAGGAGCCCCGATCTCCAGAAGTTGCAGCCCCGGCCAATTCCGGCCATATTATCGCGGTTCGATAGGTTCGGAGCGTCTGCGTAAGAAAGTTAAATGCGTAGATTTTTGTCCGATAAACAATGGCGAAAGGCAGCGAGTTTACTCGTTGTCCTGTATACGTTGTGCGTTATCGGCCCGGCCGCCGCTATTGCGTTTGCTGGCAATGCGACCGCGACGCATTGCTTCACTGACGACCGTCTTGAGACGGTGGCGCCCCATGTCCACCAGCCCGAGACAGCAACGGTTCATGTCCACCAGGATGGATCGAGCCATCGGCATTCCCTCCCCGCCGACGACCATGGTCAGCCCGGCAAGTGCTGTGGGCTTTTTGCTCCAAGCACGATCGCGCCAGCCATCGACTTTGTGGCGGAGCCGCATTCCCACGGGTTGCCTTTGGCGTCCGTTACTGCCAGGGCGCTCTCTGGCCGCGGTTCCGACCGTATCGATCGCCCTCCAAGATCCCTTCTGTCGCTTTGAGCTGTAGCGCAACGGCGCGCCTGCTGGCCGTGCGCGCACGTCATCAATCGACGGATGAGGGATCATTATGTCCGCGCAATTCTGGCCGCGGTCGGCTCCTACGAGCCGGCGTCCGGCTTTAAGGCGATATCGGCTGCCTGCCGTCCTAACGGCATGCGCGCTGTTGGCGCAAGGCTGTGTGGCAAGCCCGCCACGGCCGTTCCAAGGCACGGACGCTTCCGACCCGGAGGTCCGAGTACCGCCGACAACTTATCGCCCGGTGCTTGGCACCTATTCGAGCCAGCGGCCGGTTGGGCCGGCACCATGGCGCGAGCGCAACGATCGCGTCGCGCCGGCGCCGAAGAAGGACGGGCAGTGATGCGGACCCCGCCCATTAAGTCGGCCGTTGTCGTCATCGCCGGTGCGCTAACGCTTGGGGCCTGCGCGACATTTTCGCCAGATCGCGGAATGAGCGTGACGGCCAACGTCGCCGACCAGGCCCTCCACAAGGACGTCATGGCCATCCGCACGCAGGAAGATGATTCTTCGGCGCGCGCGCGAGTCCGGCAGTTGCTCAAACGGCCCCTGACCGCCGACACGGCAGTGCAGATCGCGCTGCTCAACAATCGCGGGCTTCAAGCTGCCTATAACGAGCTCGGAATCGCGGATGCGCTAAGGGTTCAGCAATCCTTGCCGCCGAACCCGTCGGTTGCGGTTACCCGCGTTTCGGGCCCGGTTGAAACCGAGATTGACCGCCAGATCGTCGGTAGCATTCTTGCCCTTGCAACCCTGCCAGTGCGCACGGAGATCGCCGCAGATCGCTTTCGACAAGCGCAACTGTTTGCGGCGCTCGAGACCTTGCGCGTCGCAACCAAGACGCGGCTCGCCTACTACCGTGTCGTCGCGGCGCGCCAACTGATCGACCTGCTGACGCAAACGAGTTCCGCCGCCGAGACAGCGACCAAGCTTGCCAAGCGGCTGGGCGAAACCGGCGCCATGAACAAGCTCGACCAGGCTCGCGAGCAAGTTTTTTACGCCGATCTCACGACGCAGCTTGCAACTGAGCGCCAACACGCCAACAGCGCGCGCGAACAGCTGATCCGATCGCTTGGCTTGTGGGGTAGCGATCTCGCCTTCACTCTTCCGAAGTCTCTGCCCGCACTGCCGAGGCGCCCGCAGACCATGCTTGGGGTGGAACAGGAGACCGTGAAGCGGCGCGTCGATTTGCAGATCGCACGCATCGAACTCGATACGCTTGCCAAGTCCTACGGTCTCACGCAAGCGACCCGGTTCATCAATGTGCTGGATGCCGGCTATGTCGACAAGATCACAAAAAATAAAGAGACCGGCGAACGCATCAAGGATCGCGGCTTTTCGGTGGCTATCGAGGTGCCGGTGTTCGATTTTGGCGAAGCGAGAGTTCGCGAAGCGGAACAAACCTATATGCAGGCGGTTAACCGGCTCGCGGAGAAAGCGATCAATGTTCGCTCCGAGGCGCGCGATGCCTATCGCAACTACAGGTCGACCTATGATATAGCGGCCCATTACCAGCGAGAGATATTGCCGCTCCGTAAGATCATTTCGGACGAAATGATGCTCCGTTACGGCGCCATGCAAGTCGACGTATTTCCGCTGTTGGCCGAGGCGCGGCAGCGGATCGCCGCGAATTCTGCGGCCGTCGAAACGCTGAGGAACTTCTGGATTGCCAGCACAGATCTATCGGCGGCGATCATTGGCGGCGCCAGTGCCGGAACGGGCAACGACGATATATCGAATTTTGTTACACCTCCGGCGGGGGGAGCCGTGAGTCATTGATCCCAATGAGGAGAATACCATGATCTCGCGACGCGGTCTTATTGGTGGTTCGGCGATTCTCGTCGGAGCGGCGGCCGTCAGCGGCCGCGTGCAGGCCGCCGCCATTCCGGAAGCGGTCACCGTAACGTCTCCGGTCATGCAGCCGCCGCTTTTTCCGTCAAGCGGCCCGGATTACCGGCCGGTCGTGACGCTTAACGGCTGGACGCTGCCGTGGCGGATGAACGGCGACTGGAAGGAATTCCACCTGGTCGCCGAGCCGGTGGTACGCGAGATCGCGCCCGGCATGAAGGCGCATTTATGGGGCTATAACGGCCAATCGCCGGGACCGACGATAGAATGCGTCGAAGGCGACAAGGTGCGCATCTTCGTCACCAACAAATTGCCCGAGCATACCACCATTCACTGGCACGGCATGCTGTTGCCCAATGGCATGGACGGCGTCGGCGGCTTGACCCAGCCGCAGATCAAGCCAGGCAAGACGTTCGTCTACGAGTTCGCGCTCAAAAAAAGCGGGAGCTTCATGTACCATCCGCACGCCGACGAAATGGTGCAGATGGCGATGGGCATGATGGGCTCCTTCGTCATCCACCCGCGCGATCCGAAGTTCATGCGGGTCGATCGCGACTTCGTATTCCTACTCAGCACCTACGACATGGATCCCGGTACGTACCTGCCCAAGGTTACCGAGATGACGAACTTTAGCATGTGGACCTTCAACACGAGGGTCTTCCCGGGCATCGACCACTTGGTGGTGCGCAAGAACGACCGCGTGCGGGTGCGGATCGGCAATCTGACCATGACCAACCACCCGATCCACATGCACGGCTACGATTTCAAGGTGACGTGCACCGACGGTGGTTGGGTGCCGGAGAGCGCACGCTGGCCCGAGACGACCATCGACATGCCTGTCGGATCCATCCGCGCATACGAATTCGACGCAGTCCACG